>MNZA01000253.1 GCA_001873375.1 Oscillatoriales cyanobacterium CG2_30_44_21 | reverse complement strand
AGTTTGAACCGCAACTGGTGAAGAAGGGTCAGAATCGACTTCCAAGTCTTGGCGCAGTCATTGGGCGAATATTATCCCTTTCTTTGCCTTCCCCCCTGAGATTCGCAGGGCGATTTATACCACCAATGCCATTGAGTCGATGAATAGTAGTTTGCGGAAGGTGATTAAGTCGCAACAGATTTTCCCGACCGATGAGGCTGCTTTCAAGTTGGTTTATTTGGCGATGCGGAATATTTCTAAGAAATGGACGATGCCGATTTGGGATTGGAAACCTGCTCTGAATCGCTTTGCGATCCTCAAAGAGGATCGTCTCCACGTCTAGCTTCTAGACTTTACACAAAATGCTTGACAGTCTCGCGGCAACGTGTCTCCCGTTTAGTTCGTAAAACTCTCTCCTTCTCTAAAAAACTAGCAAATCACATTGGTGCTATCTGGTTCTTTATTCATCACTACAACTCATCCTTACTTGTTTAGGACTACCCTAGTTTGTGATTTAGCTCTCCTGTCTCTCGTTATTGTTTGCACTATTTTTGTTGCAACTTGAAATTGCTCAGCTACTTTCCGAATAGATGTATTTCCTGCTTCATGGGTTGCTACGATCTTTTGTCTAAGATCTAGTGAGTAAGATGCCATTTTTACCCTCTTTTTATTTTGTCTATCCTATTTTATCTTGCACTACTCTTTCCCTCAATAGGCTGTAGTGAAAGCTTTTTTGTAAGTTATAATTCTCGATATATCAATCAGCACTCCAAAACCTACCGTATAAGCTATGATTGCCAACTCACAAATTCCCGCCACAGTTCTTACAGGCTTTCTTGGCGCAGGTAAAACCACCTTACTCAATCACATTCTTACGGCTGAGCATGGCAAAAAAGTTGCCGTAATCGTCAATGAACTTGGAGAAATTGGTATCGATCAGCAGTTGGTAATTGGTGCTGACGAAGAAATTTTTGAGATGAATAATGGTTGTATTTGCTGCACAGTGCGCGGTGATTTGATTCGGATTATCGGTAACCTGATGCGTCGCCGCAATAAGTTTGATCATTTACTGATTGAGACCACGGGATTAGCTGATCCTGGTCCTGTGATTCAGACATTTTTTATGGATGAAGATATTCACAGACAAGTGGAACTTGATGCAGTGGTGACAGTGGTTGATGCTAAGCACGTTCAGCAGCATTGGGGCGATCGCGAAGTGCTTGAGCAAATTGGTTTTGCAGATATAATTTTATTAAATAAAACTGACCTAGTTACTGAGTCTGAACTAGCAGAACTGGAAGCCAAAATCAAGCATCTCAATGTATTGGCAAGAGTCGATCGCGTGCAGTTAAACCAAACTGATACTGCAAGCATTGAAGACAGGATCAATAAGGTTCTCAATGTCGGTGGCTTTGACCTCAATCGCATTTTAGAGAAAAACCCAGAATTTCTGGCGGCGCAAGTAGAAGAGGAACATGATCACGCACATCATGACCATGATCATCACGAACACCACGAACATCATCACCATGTCCATGATGAAGAAGTTGGCTCAGTCAGTATCTTAGAAGCTGGTGAAGTCAATCCTTATAAGTTTCAAGCTTGGATTAGTGAGTTATTGAGAACTCAAGGACAGGATATTTTTCGATCTAAAGGGATTATTAATCTCGCTGGATCTGATGAGCGTTTGGTATTTCAAGGTGTGCATATGCAGTTTGACGCAACTCGCGATCGCCATTGGAAAGAGAGTGAACTTCGCAAAAATCAATTGGTATTCATCGGTCGGCATCTCAAGCAAGAAGATCTACGCAAAGGATTTATGGATTGTTTGGCGTAACGACAATAATTGCCGCTCAAACGAACCCAAAAAAGAGTTTCAAAAGCGTTGCGAAGCAACGCTTTTGAAACTCTTTTTTGGGTTATGGCGCTTGGCGCCATAACTAATTGCCAGAGCGATAACGCTCAATTAAATTAGGGATATAGTCAAAACCATCTACGCCGATTAAGGGAATAAACTGCGATCGCAATTGTTGTAATAGTTGCAAAAATCCTTCCTTACCAAGTTTTCCTTGCAAAATCGCCACTAGAGCCGCCGCCTGTTGCCATGTTTTACTATGGCGCTGCTCTAGTAAATACATTCCCAAACAAGCATGGTAAGTCGCTGCTTCTAATTGTCCTAACTGATAGAGAGATTCTCCCAAATAGGAATGACATAATGCTTGCAAATCGCGATCGCCGATTTTTTGAGTCATTAACAAGCCTTTCTCCAGAGCAATCTGGGCTTGTCTTGGCTGTGCGATCGCCACATAGGCTGTACCCAGCCCCACCCAACACAGGGCTTGATTGGGCAGGTCATCCAATTTCTCGGATAGTTTTTGTCCGCGCTCCAAATGATTGATTGGCGTTTCTAATTCTTCGGGCGTAACGACTTCTTGCTGACGTGCCAGCATTACTTCGCTATAGCCCAAGTTGGCGAGGGCATTGGCTTCACCTTGGCGATCGCCCACCTGTCGCGCCAAAATCACCGCTCTTTGGGCTTGGGATTCACTGTTTGCAAAATCTTTCTGAATGAGGCTAATCCGACTAATGTGATTGAGATTGGCAATCTCACAGCGTTGATCACCCACCTCACGGGCAAGGGTCAGTGCTTCTTGATGTAAAGCGATCGCCTGTTGGTGATTGCCCATCCAAGTTTGGGAATGTCCTAAAACTGTGAGAATACGCGCTTTCTCTTGGGTGTTTTCGGATTCTTTAAGGGGTTGATCGAGATAATTAATTGTTTCTCGGAAGCTTTCCCCAGAAAATGAAGCAAACACACCGCCATAAAGGGGAAAGTTTTCGCGTTGGGCAAAGGTGCGTAAGACTTGTAAGCTGATCCGAAAGCAGAGTTTGGCAAGAGATTGGCGATCGCTAACTTTTAGCTGTTGCGCTTTTTGAAAGCCGCCACTAATCTCTGACCAAATCATCGCAAAGGCAACATAGGTCGTTCCCGCCATGTGGATTCCCGCGTTGGCATTGTAGGGCTGTTGATCAAACCAAAGCACCAAGTTTCTTTGCAGGTATCGCAATAAAACGATTAGTTCCACCCAAGCGCTTAGATCAATGTTATTCACCCCTTGAGCAATGGCGGCGGCAGATTGATTATTGGCTTGAGTGCTAAATAAATCCTTGGGTAAGGGGCTAGTAATTTGCTGTGACCAAGTCTGCCAAGGCCCTGCCACTCGCGATCGCTCAAATCCCACTTGTCGCTGTGACTCGTACAACCAACTTACTAGTGAACCTTCCAATTGATCAAAGGATGCCAGACCTCGCAGCAGACCAATTGCCATCTGCCGCAGTCCAAAAGCCTCAGTTTCCTCCGATTCCGCCGCTTTTTGCAAAAGTTCTGCTAGTTGCTGAATATGCGGGCGTTCAAAAACATTCCCTTGATTAGGATCAAGAACTTGCACAAGTACAGATAATTTCTCTTCTGAATCAGCCGTAAGAATTGCTTGCAAGCCTCTAGTACAGGCATCTTGAAGTTGATAATTTTCTTGCCACTGCGCCCAAGCATCTTTCAAAATCTTCATGGCACGCAGCTTTTGTGTTGCTTTGGCTTGCTTTACCTCGTCAGTCTGAGCCTCAAAGTTGGCTTGCAATAATTGGGAATGTTCCTCTAGCGATCGCTCAAATATCTCTCCCGTTCCTGACTCTAAACTGTCACGGAGAATCCGATAAATATGTTCTTTGGACAGTAACTTCCCATTTTCAATATTGAGAATAATTCTCTCAACAAAAATAAGATAACGTTCGTAGGTGGTAAGTGGCTTGCTAGAGGGTTCCGTTGACACAATAATTTTATGAATTTTGACTTGATGTTTATCAATGATATTAAGCGGCTCGGCAAAATCTAAAGCCAAAAAGTCATTCCGCCCGCGTAGCGGGCGGAACGACTTTCTGGCTTTTTAGTTTACTTATGCCTAACTACTTATACCAAATAAAGAAATGGCTTCGCCATTTCTTTACAGCGCAGACATCGTAAGTACCTAAGCGCAATAAAACCCAAAAAGGCTGACTCGCCAGCTTCGCTGGCGAGTCAGCCTTTTTGGGTTCGGCTTT
>MNZA01000240.1 GCA_001873375.1 Oscillatoriales cyanobacterium CG2_30_44_21 | reverse complement strand
AGATTAAAAGCGTTGCGAAGCAACGCTTTTAATCTTTTTAGCGGGATTGTTGCCAAGACTGCCACAGGGTCAGCCCGCCCACATAGGCGTAACTGACGGCATACAACACCATAAAAGGAAATGTCACATACAACCCCTTGTTAAAGGCTAATACCGCCGCGATCGCCGCGTAAATACATAGCCCAATCTCAATAATTGCGGTGGCATCGAGGGGAATCTTGTAAGCCTTATTTTCCCAGCGATCGCTTTTATTTTTGATGTCAAATTTAGGGGTGCGGCGAAAGTTTGCCCCCGTATTAAACAATCCTGCAAATACAGCACGGCTATTGCTCCAAGATATGCCCGTCCCAAGTACGGCAAGTAGGAAGATTCTGCCAAGGCGGCGCGTCCAAAATTTGGGATACAGTTCACGCTGAGCGTGGTAATACAAAAATGGCGGGCCAAAGGTGGCAGGCAACATAAAAATAGCCCAGACACCTTCAAAGGAAACTCGCCATGCGATCGCCTGATCAGGGGTAATCAGCATCAAGGGAACTGCGATCAAAATCAGCAGCAGCATCAAAGGATGAGCAGAATATCCTGTTAAATGCATCGTGGCTTGAAATTTTACAGCTAGGCTCAAGTCGGCTTGCCAAATTTGCGAGATTAGTTTTTTGGCACATTGGATGCTTCCTTTTGCCCAGCGGAATTGCTGTAACTTAAAGGCAAGCATGGCAACAGGCAGTTCCGCAGGGGCGACAATGTTATTGTCATAGACCACTCGCCAGCCCTTGAGTTGGGCGCGGTAGCTCAGATCCATGTCTTCGGCTAAGGTGTCAGCGTGCCAACTACCCGCATCAATAATCGCCTTGCGGTTCCACAGCCCCGCCGTACCATTGAAGTTTAAAAAATAGCCATTATTTGATCGCGCTTGCTGCTCGATCGCAAAATGTCCATCAATACCCGCAGATTGCAGTTTAGTCAGCAGTGAATATTCGGAATTGATATGTCCCCAACGGGTCTGCACAACGGCGACATGAGGATCAGGCGAATCGATGTAGTGCTGAACTGTATCCTTGAGCCAATTGGGGGAGGGAATAAAATCAGCATCAAAAATAGCAATGTAATCGCCCTTAACTAGTGGCATCGCATCCCGCAAAGCCCCCGCCTTAAAGCCAGTGCGGTTAGTCCGATGGATATATTCAATCCAAAAGCCCCGACTCTGATATTCCTCAACAGTTTCCCTAAGGATTGCCTGTGTGTCGTCAATCGAGTCATCGAGAACTTGGATCTGCATCCGATCGCGAGGGTAGTCAATTTCACAAACCGCATCCACTAGCCGCCGCGACACATAGCGCTCATTAAAAATTGGTAACTGAATTGTCACCCAAGGCAATTGATCATCATTAATCAGCCCTTGAGATTCAACTGGCTTATAGCCATTGAAATTGCTATCAAACCTAAAATGATCGAAGTTACTGGCGATCGCGCCCGAATTACTTGATACTGCCGCAGATGCCTGTGCTGGTTGCAACATATGCTCAGAAAATCGCGACAACTGGAGCGAACTACCTTGCTTCTGTTGGCGATGATGGATAGCAGTGAGCCAATAAGCATTTAGCCCATAGAGTAATAGCCACACTGCTGCCACAGTATTAAGAATGGCTAGGATTGATATTAGTATCAGAATGGCGCTTGACTCCCTCTTACCACACGAAGCAAAATTGTAAAAATAAGTTGTGAAGATAAACTGTACAACAATGCTAGCTCAGCTAACATACATAAGGAATATTACGATGCTTGTCCATTATTTTCAAAAAACAAACTATTGAGGGCGACGCTTCGCGTCGCCCTCAATAGTTTGAAAGCCCTGAAGGCGGCACTATTCCAAACCAATAAGGTTGCGGCGCGAAGCGCCGCAACCTTATTGGTTTGGGGCTACTGAGGAGTTACTGCCAAAAACTTTTGCATCTCTTCTAGGGCGATCGCTGCCGCCGCCTGTTGCGCCGCTTTGATACTTTTACCCTGTCCCTGACCCCAACAGTGATCGTTAAACCATACTTCTACATGAAAGGGCATTGCGTCAGCCTCACCCGTTGGCAAATCTTGAGTTGGCAAGTTGCGATACTCAGGCAGTCTCTTCCAAACCCCTTGAGTTAGCTCCTGCAAAGCCACTTTGTAGTTGCCCAAGGCAGGGATGGCTAGGAGAGTTTCGGCAAAGTTTTGCATCTGTGGGTCTAGCCATTTCCGCACATAGGCTAAGTCTTGAGTGGCGATATATAGGGCTGCCATTAGGGCTTCAAGGGCATCGGCAAGCAGCGATCGCAGGGCTTGGGAGTCATTACGCGCCGCATTGGAAACCACCACATATTTCTGCAAATCGTAAGCACCAGCAATTTTGGCAAGGGTCTGATCGCTGACAAGGTGCGATCGCAGCGCTGCTAGCTCACCGACCGAGCGATCGCCATAGCGCTCTTGCAAAAACAAGCTCACCGACAGTCGCAACACGCTATCCCCCACAAACTCTAGCTGATCGTTATTGTAAGTACTAGAAAAACTAGGATGCACCAACGCCCGATCAACTAGTAGCCAGTTAAAACCAACGGGAGAAATTTGGTCTAGCTGGGACGACTCGAACCCAAGTTGCGCCAATAACTTAGCTAGTTCTCGATGGCGACGCGGATCAATTGTGGATGACATGAGACTTTGCAGATACAATTACAGCAACTTTACAAACTTGATCCTAGTTCACATCGCAACCATGACTAAAAGGTTTTTTTCATCACTTTGTTTAGCATTGCTCACCACTGTGACCACGGTTTGGATTGTGGCTTGTCAGCCCAGCAGTAACGTCACTGGCAGTAGTACCACCACGGCGACCGCCTCTGGCAGTAGTGGTGGTGCTGTAGACACCTTACGCTTGGGGGCTTTGCTCCCTGCTACAGGCGACTTATCTTCAATTGGTGCGCCGATGGTACGCTCCATTGACTTTCTGGTGGAAACTGTCAATCAGTGCGGTGGCGTACTAGGCAAACCCATTACCTATATCAAAGAAGACGATCGCACCGATCCACCAGCAGGAGCGGAAGCGATGACTAAATTGGTAAAAGTCGATAATGTCGGTGCAGTGGTGGGAGCTTTTGCTAGCAGTGTCTCTACCGCCGCCGTAGCGATCGCCGTGCCAAACAAAGTGGTGATGATTTCTCCTGGCAGCACTAGCCCTGTATTTTCAGAACGAGCCAAAAAAGGCGAATTTGCAGGTTACTGGTATCGCACCGCACCACCCGACACTTACCAAGCCCTTGCCCTTGCCAACCTCGCTTACAAAAGAGGCGCAAGAAAAGTCGCTACCCTTGTAATTAACAACGACTATGGGGTGGGCTTTGAAAAAGCTTTTGTCGAAGCCTTTGAAAAACTAGGCGGCACAATTGTCAACAAAGCCAAGCCAACTCGCTATGACCCCAAAGCAACTACCTTTGAGTCAGAAGCAAAAGGCGCATTTGGCAGTAAGCCCGATGCAGTCGCCGCCATTTTATATCCTGACTCTGGGGGAGCCGTGATCAAGACAGCCTTTGAGCAAGGGCTAACCGAAGGTGTGCAGATCCTCTTGACCGATGGCGTGAAAACTGAGGATTTCCCTAAGTTGATCGGGAATGATTCTCAAGGCAAATTAATTTTAGCTGGCGCGATCGGCACTGTCCCTGGAGCTGATGGTAAGTCTCTAGATGCGTTTACCAAAAGCTTCAAAGAAAAGACAGGACAAGAATTAGGAGCATTTGTACCGCACTCTTACGATGCAGCAGCTCTTGCGGCGATCGCGGCGGAAGCCGCCAAAAGCGGCACTGGTGATGCCATCAAAAGTAAAATTCGCGAAGTTGCCAATGCCCCTGGGCAGGAAGTAAGCGATGTTTGCGAAGCGATTAAGCTAGTCAAAGCTGGCACGGACATCGACTACCAAGGCGCAAGCGGCAATGTCGATCTCGATGAATATGGCGATGTCAAAGGCAGCTATGACGTATGGCAAGTGCAGCCCGATGGCAAAATCACGGTCATTGACCGCGTTTCACCGTAGTTAAAGCGACTGACGTGGTGGCGCGAAGCGCCGCCACGTCAGTCACTTTTCGAGTTTAAAAAAATTTAGACTGTGACAGCATCAAAATATATACTGACAATAATTTATAAGGAAATCGATATCTATGGCGATCGAACTTAAAGCTGCGGCTCCGCAAGAAGTTTCCATCTATATGCCTTACTATCGAGAGCCTAACAAGCGCCAAGCTCTCCCCTACGCGATATCTCTCTACAAACAAGGCGAAATTACAGGCGAACGCCATATCGAGGGTAGCCCTGCGATTTCTTTTACGGCAGTATGGCGGGTTGCCAACTTGCCCTCGGACTTGGTGCTATGCCGCGTCACCTTTGATGGCGATGCTGACATGACCTACGAGATTACTTTAGAAAATTCAGAATTTGTCGGCTATTTAATCGAAGTTGTGTCAAGTATTCGCGACAAAGACTTTGCTGATTTTCCGCAAATTTTTTATAGCAAGCTATTTAGAATTAAGCTCGCTAATGCTGAAGGCAACTAAAAAGTGCGAAGCAATCCGCCGTAAATTTGTGAGTGTCGTTTTGCAATAATTGCAAGTTTCATGGCAGCATGCGGCGAAGTCGCTCACCGCCATTTATTGGTTTTTAAAATAATTGAACGGACATTTTCCATTTTAAAAATATCAATTAATGTATAATCCAAATCTCAAATCTTGCCAAAAAAAACAAAGTCAGCTAAAGTCCTGAAGCAACTACGCACAAGGCTAAAAAATAGTCAATTTTAAGGGGACTACATTGTGACATATGCCGCCCAACGTCCTGGATATCCAGCAGAAAAGCAACCAGAAGCGATCGCTAAAAAAGTTGATCCTGCAATTGTCAGAGCTGCTAGGCAAATTTATCGGTACTACACCGATTCATACGCCACGCAACTGCCTCGTCCGATGGGAGTCGCCATAAATCGGATTGATATGACTGGTAAGTTGATTTATACTCAATTAATCTTGTTACCTCAAGAAAGCTTTGTGCCGATAGAGTTAATTGAATTGTCTGATTATCATTAGTTAAAGTCAGAAGATTAGAAAGTATTTATACATTTATTTCATAACAGGTAATTGACTATGACCAACATCAGCTCATCAACACCGCCCACAACTTCAGAAAAATTTCAAAATAAGCTCAATGCTACGAAGAACTTTGGTGCAGCTTTAGTTGAAGTATTTTCCGACTTGGTGCATTTGGAGATTGTGACTTGGGTGGCGGAAGCAGGCGATTGTGAACACAAGACGGGCAATCGGCTGAGAACAAATATCAATTTGATTGATGGCGATATCGAGAATGAGTTTGGCGTTAGCTTCTTAAATGATCCTGCTTACTTTGATTTGCGGAGCTTCCATGAGACGCAGGTTCAGAAAGGCGCAGACACGATCGCCAATAACCTTCAGACTCTCGTAAGTATCGGCCAAAAAGTTACTGACCTTCTCAATAACAAACCCACCGTTAAGCCCAGTACCCCTGAAGCAAACACTCTGCTAGCAGGTGATTCTATTGATCTAGATCTAAATAGAATGCGTCTTCGCAATGCTGGTTAGTTCTCAAAACTCAAGATGATTGGTGAAACTAATGGTCGATAAAGTTGAGAAGCCGCCAGCCAGTCAGGTTGTCAAAAAAGATAAGCCCAATGAAAGTGGAACTCTCAATTGTTTTAGAGAGACAATTAAGGATGTTTTAGAGGAAATCACAACCCTCGAAGTCAATACAGTCATTGTGAGACGCATATCAGTTAATCGATTTAATGCGACCGACTTTTATGAAGACTTGATCGAGAAGTTAGACTATCAGACCGAACAAGGTTTGCGAAAGGTGAAGCGATCGCTACTGGATCGATATAAGCAAATTAAAGATTCAGAACAGAAAGGCATCGAAACACCTAAATTAGATCTAGAAAACTTCACTTGCGACCTAGAGAAATATAAGCTTGCAGAAAAGACATTTAATGAGCATAAAAATTATTCTCGTGATTCTCCAGAGTTAAAGCGATTTGAGCGTAAACAAAAATGCCTTCAGGAATTGTCAAATAAAGTTTCAAGGCTAAATATAGTCAAGGATGAGAAAGGTCAGATCATTGCCAAGGCTCCGACAATTCGATATTTTCGGAAGCTGTGGGAGTTTGAGCAAACGATCTTATGTGAGGAAGATGTTTACGCGCAGACTATATTTCAGTTGGATGGAGATTTAACAAATCGATTTGTTGATGATTTGTTTGATCCATCTCGTACCAAGAGCGCACAGTTAGTTTTAGATATCCATCAAAAAGCACTGGTGAACGCTGAAAGTCAGTGGAAAAGTCTAATTGAAACTTGCGTAAATCTTGTCAAATATCTAATCCCTTATCGTGTTCAATAATTTCAAACAAAGAAATAGCGTAGCCATTTCTTTGTTTGAAAACCCAGTATGGGTTTGATTTTCAATACCTAAAAAATTTGAAAGCGCCGCAAAATTGCGCTCTTAGAAATCTCAGGAGTCGTAGTGGCTGCAACGCAACTTATATCTATTATCGATGATGAAATAGTGGTGAAGCTCAGCCCGATCGCGATCGCCCAAGTTGAACAGGAGCGACAGAAAGATTCACACCGAGATGGTAGAGAGATTCTATATCGACTTGATAGCCATAAACTTTTAGAGGTGCTTGCCTCTAGCCTTGGTATTGCCTCACTACGGCAGGGCGCAATTATTATTTGGACTTATTTTGTCGAAGAGCCTAGCCAGCCTGAAGAGCATCAAACGCCGATACTGAGGACATTAATAAATATTGATGGCGATCTCACCCAAAAAATTTGCCGCGACATTTTAGAGCATCCCTTAGCCGATCGCCTATTTACCGTCCATAGCTATTTGATTGGTCAAATCTCGCAACAGCTTACCACCGCACTCAATGATTACATCGAGCAAAAAATTCGTCCGCTTGAGATTGGCTTTGTGACTTTTACAGGCGCGATCGCTTGGAATGATCCCATAATTAACATCAGCCAGCGTCTCAGCTTTCCTACGCCGCTGATGAATATTGTGATGAGTCAGTACAGTGCGATCTTGATTGCGGTGGTCACAGTTGTGCTGTGGAGGTTAATTTCACTTCAGTTTTTACCAAACTCTTATCAAAGAGCAATTGGCAGATTATTTAAAAATATTCAATTATTTTTAGAAAATAAATACTCGCAGTATGTGGCGATCGCGGTAGTCAGTATTTTTATAGGTTGTTCAATTGCCTTGGCTCAAAAGTCTCTTAGCCCCAATACACAAGCAATTATCAATACTATCAAGCCATGGACAGAGCTATATTTACCTATAGCTCTTATATCTTTACGCAAACTTATTATTGGGGCGATCGGCAAAATCTTTTTACAAAATTCATTTTTAATGAAACTAATTTTTGGACGTTTCATTAAATGATGGTAATCTTAGCCCCTTAAATTAGAACAAACTAAAACCTAAAAAGCGATTGGCGGTGCGAAGCGCCGCCAATCGCTTTTTGGGTTTGAAATCTTAACAAGAATGGCTCCAGCTATATACAAAAACAACGAAGCGCGGCAGAGTTTAGTTGTTAATAGCTCAGAACTGCCACATCTTGATGAACTGTGACAAAGTTTTCCAAGCTAGGCAAAATCGCAAACAATTGGTCAATTCTAGTAATTTCAAAGACGAGATGCACAGAAGTATGCAGAGAGCAAAGTAAAAGGTTACTGCCTTGAGACTTCATGATCCTTAAAGATGCCAATAGTTTATTTAGACCTTGGCTATCAATAAAATCAACATTTTCCATGTCAATAATCAATACGGGCAAGTCCTGCTTGCTCATCAGCAAACTTGCGGAAACCCATGATTCAATTTTGGCTAGCAAGTCAGAACCTGCAAAGTTATCAAATTTGCTGCTAGACAGTTTGATTGTAAAAGCTTGCTTTTGACCTAAGCTTGGGTGGAAAGATACTTGATTGACTTTAGTAATTGTGTCCATTGTTCTTCCTGTCAAATTTTTTGAGTGATTCATTAAACCGTCGCTTTGGTTATTTGAAATTACAGTAGTGTCAGTTGTAATTTTTTAACTATTGTCTTTACTAGCGCGTCTTTTGTTTCTTGATGCCTATTATTCACCTTTTTTGAAACTAATCCATCCCCAATAGATATACAAAGGTTATTAAAAGAAAGATTAAAAGTTATATAAAAGTTATTTTGTATTTTCTATGAAGAAGTCTCAGGGCTGTGTGCTAATAAACACATATCCAGCCAAACGCCCTAAGATGAGTGGCGGCGCATCGCGCCACCACTCATCGAAAACCAATAAAGAAATGGCGTAGCCATTTCTTTATTGGTTTTCGATTCACAAAAAGTGTGACTACACTTTTTGTGAATCGGTATTAGGGCGTTTTAAATAAAAGCCGCGCCCTCTTATTTATGGATGTGGAAAATTACTAGACAATTTCTCCAAATAGATCGTAATGGTCGGCGGCGGTGATCTTTACGGAAAAAATCGATCCAAGGCTTGCCTTAGAGAGGGGATCAGAGACATAGACAACACCGTCAACATCAGGGGCAAATCTTGCCGATCGCCCAATTAGTTCGCCAGTGTCAGGATTTTCTTGTTCAATCAACACATCGACGGTTTTACCAACTTCTAGCTGATTTCGCTTAAGGGAGATTTCTTGCTGGGCGATCATAATGCGATCGCGGCGCTCTTGTTTAATCTCTTCAGGCAATTGATCAGGCAAATCAAAAGCGGGAGTTCCTTCCTCAGCCGAGAACGTGAATACGCCCACATGGTCAAACTCATGACGCTTCACAAATTCCAGTAAATGCTCAAACTGCTCTTCCGTTTCCCCAGGGAAGCCTACGATGAAGGTAGTGCGTGTGACCGCATTGGGCAGTGATCCTTTGATCTGTTCCATGATCTTGTCGTTGATCCGTCCCTGCCAAGGTCGATTCATCGCCCGTAGGACATCGGGATGGGAATGTTGCAACGGTAAATCTAGGTAAGGCAGGATATTGGGAGTGGACTTCATGGCATTGATGACTTTGGGAGTCAGTCCTGTTGGATAGGCGTAGTGCATTCTCACCCAAGGCAGATCCACCTGTCCGAGCGCCGTTAATAGCTCCGCTAATCGTGGTTGACCATAAATATCTAGCCCATAGTTAGTGGTAATCTGCGAAATTAAGATTATTTCCTTTACGCCTTCGCTGGCAAGGCGATCGCATTCCGTGACAATTGACTCAATTGTGCGCGATCGCTGATCCCCGCGTAAATGAGGAATAATGCAAAAGGCACATCGGTAGTCACAGCCCTCGGCGACCCGCACATAGGCGATCGCTTCATTGGTGGTACGATAGCGGGGGATCGTGTCATCAGCAATGTAGGATGGCACTTGCGTAATTTCGGTGACACGCTCACCTTTTTCGGCGCGTTCGATGACATCGACAATTTTTTGATAATCGCCTGTGCCAACTAGAGCCACGGCTTCAGGGATTTCATCTAATAATTCTTGCTGAAAATGTTGCGCCATGCAACCCGCAATTACAATTCGCTTACCCATGTCGGCAAGCTCAACTAA
This sequence comes from Oscillatoriales cyanobacterium CG2_30_44_21, assembly GCA_001873375.1. GTDB lineage: Bacteria > Cyanobacteriota > Cyanobacteriia > Pseudanabaenales > Pseudanabaenaceae > Pseudanabaena. The sequence continues at coordinate 9,160 of MNZA01000240.1, read as the reverse complement.
AGTTCGCACCGACTCGCGGCGAGCATCTTCGATAAAACTACAGGTATTGACAATTACATAGTCAGCTAGTTCTTCGTTGCTATCGACTTGATAGCCAGCCTGCACTAACAGACCGAGCATATGTTCTGTATCGACACGGTTTTTTTCACAGCCCAAGTGAGAGAAGGCGATCGTGGGCTTGACCGTTGGAACTAGATTGACCATGTTTGTAATTAAATTGGTGATTTGTGAGAAACATTTTAAAGGCGGCGCGAAGCGCCGCCTTTAAAATGTTTTTTTGGGGTTTAAGGCGTAACTATTCGGCTTCTTCGGAGGTGGCTTCAACGGTAATCACGCCATCAGCATCGACTTCAGGGGCGATCGCTTCAGTAGTAGCAGGCTCGATCTTGAGGGAACCCTCTTCAACTAGCTCAATTTCACAATGCTCGATCAACCATTGCAAGCCAGTCTCAGTCTTCATCTCTTCGCGAATTAGCCCCGCCAATCTGACAGGATCAACGTTGGGATCTTTGAGCATTTCCAAAGTATGGGCAACCCTTTCATTGAGAGCCGCTTCATCAACGGTAATATTCTCTTGTTCAGCGATCTTGTCTAGAGCAAACTTACGGCGAAGACGATCCACGGCTTGGGGATAGTTAAGACGGCGCATCTCGTTAACTAATTCTTTGGTAAACAGTTGCTTGAGCATGGAAGAATCAATTTGTTCTTCCAAATAGCTAGCTTGCTGTCTGACCAAAAATTCCAGCTCTTGCTCAACTAGGGTTGCGGGTAGTTCTACCTCAAGCTCAGCCGTAAGCGCATCCAGAACCGCACGTTCCTTGTTAGCTTTGGTCTTAGCCTCAGCCGTATCGATTACTCGTTTTTCCAGCATTTCTCGCAGTTCGGCAATGGTCTGCTTGTCGCTGATGGACTGGGCAAACTCATCATCTAGGGCTGGCAACTCACGACTCTTGATCGATTTGATTGTGACAACGTACTTTATCTCTTTGCCAACATACTCTTCAGGATAATAATCGGCAGGGAAAATCGACTCCACTTCCACGACGCTATCGATTTCTGCGCCCACGATCGCCTTGACAACTTCAGGAATAAAAGCTTTTTCATCAACATCTAGTTGAAAATCATCTTCACCAGCCTCTTCTAATACTTCGCCTGTGGCGCGATCAAGTACTTTCAGGTCAACGGTGACAACGTCTTCTAGCTCGATACTGCGATTTTCAACAGGTACGAGTGTAGATTTACGAACTTGAAATTCGCGGAAGGTGCGATCAACTTCAGTTAGGTCTGGCTTTACTTCTTCGGCTTGAACTTGGAAACCTTGATACTTGTTGAGGACGGCTTCTGGTTCCACGTCGATCGCGGCTTTGAAGGACAGATCTTGTCCAGGAGTGAAAATTTCAATTAAAGACTCAATATCGGTGACTAACTGAAAGCCTCCCAATGCCTTATCTTTAACTTCTTTATTTTCCTCAAGAGCTTCATTTAAGGTTTTTTCTAGCAACTCTTCGAGGACATTCGCTTTGAGTCGCTGTGTACCGATTTGTCTCAATACAAGTTGAGTGGGCGCTTTGCCTTTGCGAAAACCAGGGACTTGCATCGTGCGCGTCAAGTCTTTGACGATGCGATCATATATTGCTTGAGACTTAGCCCCTTCAACTTGAATGTCAAAACCAATTTGACTAGCGGGAAGTTTCTCTAGAGTGACCTTCATTATTAAATATGCCTAGATTGAATATGCAAGGGTTTTGATTATGGCGGCGCTTTGTGCTACGAAGCCTAGTCTTTAGAACCTGTTTTTAGACTTTTGCAGCAATGCAGATATGTGTCAAATTAATGCTCATAATTAAGCCAAGTCTATAATATTACGATACTTAGGGACTTTGCGAGCAAAAATGTCCCATCAAAATACGATTTCTTGCTTTATGGTTAGTCCTTTAGGTGCGCTTCGAGGCGCGATCTCTGAGGCAATTGATCGCACTTTTCCGTGCTTACCTATTGAAATATTTCATAAAATCTCATTTGAGATTGGCTATCCAAAGTACAAGGCGCATTTCACAACGGCGATCGCTTTGACTTTAGCAGGGCATTTAAAACTAGATACTTTGCTAATTGCGGAGGCGATCGCTAGTTATCAGGGCGCGGCGAAGCCCTCAGCAACTCAATGGCAAATTCAAGCTGTGGGTAAGGGCTGGCTAAATATTTCTTTGCGAGATCAATATTTGGCTAATGCTTTATTGGATTTATGGCAATCTTTGGACTCATCGAAGATGAGTCCAAAGATTGCGAAGGTTCCTGAACCAAGATTGCAGTATGTTTATGCGCGATGCTGTGCGCTGTTGCGACTCGCCACAAACTATCAGGATTTGAGAGAAGATCAGGCTTGTTTGCCTCAATTTAGGGATTGTTTACAACCTGAAATTATTTTATTGTTGCGTAACTTGGCGATCGCTGACTATTTGGAAAATAAAGCCAGTGCTAGAAGGGATCTCGGCAAAATTTTATTGCGATCGCTGGCTACAGATTTTCTAAGTTTTTACGATCAATGTCGAATTTTTGGCGTTAGCGCTGATATCGCCTATCGGCGCGTCTTGATCATTGAGGTTACTCAAAAAATGATTTTGAGACTTTCTGAGCCAGAGATTGCCTACGCAGAATATTTGTAACTTAGGGCGAAGCCCTAAGTTACTTAAAAATCAGCATGGCATCGCCAAAGGAATAAAAACGATAATCTTTAGCGATCGCTTCTTGATATGTGGACATCAACAACTCGCGCCCATCTTTACCCAAAAAAGACGACACCATCATTAACAGAGTTGATTTAGGTAAATGAAAATTAGTCACCATCGCATCCAAAACTTTCCATTCGTAACTTGGATAAATCATCAGGTTAGTCTTGCCGCGATAGGCTTGATAATTGGCACTTTCTAGCGATCGCGCCACGGTGCTACCAACGCCGATCACGCGCCCGCCATTTGCCTTGGTTTCTTTGATTTTGGCGATCGTTTGTTCTGATACTTCGTACCACTCGTTGTGCATGACGTGCTGGGTGATATCCTCCGTCTCCACGGGTCTAAATGTACCTAGTCCCACGTGTAGGGTCACAAACGCTTTGTCGATACCTTTGTCCGCCAAGGTTTGAAATAGGGATTCTGTAAAATGCAATCCTGCCGTTGGCGCAGCGATCGCCCCCGATATTTCGGCATAGATGGTTTGATAGCGCTCAGGGTCAGCATGAGAATCAGTTACATAGGGCGGCAGGGGCAACTTACCCAACTGATCAATAATCTTGTCCAAGTCTGCCCCAGCAGGGATATGAAATTGCAACTCTCTTGCTCTTGATGTCGCTTCAATGCCTTCTACGGTCGCCTTGACATCCTCACGGAAGACAATTGTGCTACCAATTGGCAAACGCTTCCCTGGTTTGACCAGAGCCAACCACCGATTAAGTCCCACAGGCTCCATCAGCAATATTTCGACAGGTACTCCTGATAGTTTCTGCCCATACATTCGGGCGGGGATCACCTTGGTGTTATTGAAAACTAATAAGTCGCCCGCTTCTAAAAATTGGGGCAGATCATAAAAATGCTGATGTTGCAAATTGCGATCGCCTCTAACCACCAGCAGTCTGGAGGTATCTCTAGGTGTAACTGGATCTTGAGCAATGCGATCGCTTGGCAATTCGTAATCGTAAGCACTCAACGCAAAATCAGGCGCAAGTTCAGACGCAGGCGATGAAGTCATAGAAAAGTTACACTTTGAGACGTTGGCAATACTAAGTGTTTGCCAAAAAGGATCTAAGTTATAAAAAAATTTAAGAAATTTTATATACCAATCACAAAAACAGTGGTATACAGATGGCAGAAACGCTTTTATCCTGCCATCTGCGGCTACAGCAAGGTAAGTTAGGCTGGCGCTCTTGGCAAAAGTAAGCGCGACATTAGTAAATTATTAGAATATTTAATGAGGAGTTTATGCAGTATTTAATGACCGATCTTCACCAGCGTTTTGTCGGATCATTGCACTACAACAAGCGTCTAGCCGTTGGCGATGTATTTCGTGCCGATAATACCAAGACCTACACCGTTGTCAGCATCAATGACACCCGCAACCAGAGCAAAGATGTTAAGTCAGTCACAGTCATTCCTGTACGCGAACCTGTAATTGCTAACTAAATAGGTTTTGTGGACGCAATGCGTCCACAAAACCTATGGTGGTAGAATGTTAAAGATTCAGATTAATGACTATTTTTTTGCCTATCAGTTAGAGGGAAACTATAATCAGCCTGCAATTTTGTTCTTGCATGGATTTATGGGCGATCGCCATGAATTTGATGCGGTAATTGCAGTTTTATCAAATTATTTCTGTTGTGTTGCCATCGATCTATTGGGGCATGGCGACACTAGATCAATTAGCGCGATCGCCTCAGAATCTAATTACACAATGGCATCTACCGCTAATTTTGTGATTAAATTATTGGATAAGCTAAAACTTCAGCCTTGCCATTTGGTTGCATATTCAATGGGCGGGCGACTAGCCTTATATTTAACAATTTTTTATCCAGATTATTTCCGTAAAGTGGCGATCGAATCTGCCTCCGCAGGGCTAGTCGATGAATCGGCAAGGTTGAGCCGCCAGAAACAAGATTTTTTGTTAGCTCAGAAATTAGAAAATATGCACTCAAAATTTAAGGCTGTGGCTTTGCCACAGCTTCAAACTCTTGGGCAAACAAATCCCTTTGCGCTATTTCTTGAAAGTTGGTATCAGCAATCTATTTTTGGGGATTTGCGATCGCATCCAAATTTTCCACAATTGTTAGCGCAGAGGCTAAACAATTCGCCATTGGAGTTAGCAAGATCCTTACGCAATCTGGGACTAGGGACACAGCGATCGCTATGGGATAAGCTTGGTGAGATTGATAATCCTATGTTGCTAGTTGCAGGAGAACTCGATCAGAAGTTTGTGCAGATTAATCAGCAAATAGCTCTGCAAGTCAGGTTTTCAAAATTAGAGATTATTGACGATTGTGGACATAATACGCATTTTGAGAAACCAGAATTATTTGCTCAAAAAATACTTGATTTTTTGCGTAATTAGCTTTTCCAATACCAAATAAAAAAGGTTCAATAGGCGTAGCGGGGAGGTGATTTAAGTAAAGATTGAAGCAAAGCCCTGAGCAAAGATTTTCCTCTTCTCCTAGCATTATGAACAAACTCAAAGAAACTTAAATATACAGGCAGCTTTTCTTGAGAAATAACACGTCAAAGTTTTTCGTCATCGATTAGATAGGTTAAGTTTACACCCAGCACAATGATCGCGGCTTCTTGATTTCGCTACAATGTTATCAAATACTTTCTTTCACCTTTCTGAATTACCTATTAAAGCAAAACTTTATACCAATCCCTAAAAGTTTGACTATTATTGAAGTTTTAAAAAATGGTTTAGTACTAAGCAAGCATAAATGGCTGTAAGTATAAATACTATCCTCAAGTCCATACTAATCGGCACAATACTTTCACATAACCCACAAGCAACACTCGAAAAGCAAAAAGCACAATCAGGCTGATTAGATATGAATGATTCTAAATTTATATGTAAGTGATTAAGATTTCTAATATTGTCTTAATGCGCTCAAAAAATAGAACAATTAATTTTAGATTTCAAGTCAATTTGTATCAATTTGTATCAGTTACTTGCAAAAGCACTTTTCTTCACAACTAACTCCTTTACATACTGTTGAGGCTTTGGGCGCTGAGAGAACGATTTTAAAAGTCGAGCGTAGCCAGATTTGCGGATACCAATTATAAGCTTGCCGCATCACTAACTGAGTTAAGACAACTATCAAGAGATATACTTGACTTATTAAAGCTATATGGATCTTTTATATATATTTTTTGCTCAAAACATCTAGTTTGAAAAAATTTCTTCTAAAAAAAGTAAATGTGGATACTCACTTTATGTTTAAATTAAAAATATCACTCAAGGACTTCATGTAAAGAATTCCTGATAGGATTAACTTATATAAAGCAAAAAATCTGTTTTATTAAAGAACCAGAGAACATAGGACTGAATTGCATTGTTAATAGATTTTTAACTTCTCTTTAATTTTCAATTTGACTTTGATATCTGGCTCCTAACTTTTTTGCCTTGCCCCTTGTGAGTTAACAATCTTCATTTTAAATCTAGTAAGGAGATATTAATGTCTTACTCAAAAACACAGTCTAAATCCAAGGCTGGCTATGACGCAGGTGTACAGGACTATAAACTAAAGTACTATACCCCCGACTACACCCCCAGAGATACCGACCTTCTCGCTGCTTTCCGTTTCGTGCCTCAACCAGGCGTACCTCCAGAAGAAGCTGCTGCTGCGGTAGCTGCTGAATCTTCGACAGGTACATGGACAACTGTATGGACAGACTTGTTGACCGACCTCGATCGCTACAAAGGTCGTTGCTATGATCTCGAACCAGTACCCAACGAAGACAATCAATATATTGCATACATCGCCTATCCTCTTGACTTGTTCGAGGAAGGTTCTGTAACCAACTTGCTCACCTCTTTGGTTGGCAACGTATTTGGCTTCAAAGCTCTTCGCGCACTTCGTCTAGAAGATCTTCGTGTACCCATTGCTTACCTAAAGACATTCCAAGGACCTCCCCACGGCATCCAAGTTGAACGCGACAAGTTGAACAAGTACGGTCGTCCTCTCTTGGGTTGTACCATTAAGCCCAAATTGGGTCTATCTGCGAAGAACTACGGTCGTGCCGTATACGAATGTCTTCGCGGTGGTCTTGACTTCACCAAAGACGACGAAAATATCAACTCTCAGCCCTTCATGCGTTGGCGCGATCGCTTCCTGTTTGTACAAGAAGCAATCGAAAAAGCTCAAGCTGAATCTGGCGAAATCAAGGGTCACTACTTGAACGTCACCGCTCCAACTTGTGAGCAAATGATGGAACGTGCAGCTTTCGCAAAAGAAATTGGCACACCAATCATCATGCATGACTTCTTGACTGGTGGCTTCACAGCTAACACCACTCTTGCTAAGTATTGCCGCGACAATGGCTTGCTCTTGCACATTCACCGCGCTATGCACGCAGTTATTGACCGCCAAAAAACCCACGGGATTCACTTCCGCGTTTTGGCTAAATGTCTGCGTATGTCTGGTGGTGATCACCTCCACTCTGGAACCGTTGTTGGTAAGCTTGAAGGCGAAAAGGGCATCACCATGGGCTTTGTTGACCTAATGCGTGAAGACCACATCGAACTCGATCGCTCTCGCGGTATCTACTTCACCCAAGATTGGGCTTCTATGCCTGGTGTACTTCCCGTTGCTTCGGGTGGTATCCACGTATGGCACATGCCTGCGCTCGTGGAAATCTTCGGCGATGACTCTTGCTTGCAGTTCGGTGGTGGTACTTTGGGACATCCTTGGGGTGCGGCTCCAGGTGCAACCGCTAACCGCGTTGCTCTCGAAGCTTGCGTACAAGCTCGTAACGAAGGTCGCAACATGATGCGTGAAGGCGGCGACATCCTGCGTGAAGCTGGTCGTTGGTCTCCTGAATTGAATGCTGCTCTTGAACTCTGGAAAGAGATCAAGTTTGAGTTTGAAGCAATGGATACCGTCTAATTGATTTGCCGTTGCAAGAATGGGCTACGCCCATTCTTGCAAAAAAAACTTGGTTAAGTGATCCTATGGATATCAAGCGCAGTACTAAGTCCACTGCCAAAATGTTAATTAATTTTTTGACATTTGAAGCAGTCAAGACGATCGCTGAGCAATTGGAAGAAACTGATAAGTTAAAAGCTCTTTGGTTTAATCAATTCTCAACCCGCGAAAGACTCCAAAATGGCGAACTTTATATTAAAGATCTGTTCGCAGTTCACCAAGAAATGGCTTTTCGAGTAATGACAGTGCGGGAACATCTTGCTAATGAAATTTTAGAATTTCTGCCAGAAATGACTCGTACTGGAATCCAACAATCAAATATGCAGCTTCGCCGTCAACACTTTGAGAAGATCATGAGTGCGCCAGCTTCTAAAGGATATGCAGAATGCGAGAATCTAGAACCTAGTTCTGAAACTAATCTCGAAGTTCCATTAGAAGTTGTTGCAAACTTAGATCCAGATTCTATTGTTGAAAGCGATCGCCCATCCCCTCAACCAAATCAATAGCAATTTAATTACGAGGAAATAATGCAAACTTTACCTAAAGAGCGTCACTACGAAACTCTTTCTTATCTTCCACCTTTGAGTGATGCTCAAATCACTCGTCAAATCGAGTACACCCTCAGACAAGGTTTCTATCCTGCGATTGAATTTAACGAAGATTCCGATCCTGCAATCCACTACTGGACTCTTTGGAAGTTGCCCTTGTTCAACGCCACCACTCCTCAAGAAGTATTAAGCGAAGTTCAAGCTTGCCGCTCTAGCTATCCTGGTAGCTTCATCCGTGTTGTTGCTTTCGACAACATCAAGCAATGCCAAGTCCAAAGCTTCATCGTCCACAAGCCTAACGCTGCTCGTTACTAAGCTTTAACAACCAAAAAAGCCCCGCATTGCGGGGCTTTTTTGGTTTGATATACTAGATATCAAGTGATACAAAATCATAAAAACTTACGGTAAATTAATGCTTGATATCCCAAAGCAATATGTTTTTGATGAGCAGCACCGTCCTCTTGCGGTGCAAATTCCCATAGCCATATATAACCAAATAGAAGAAATTTTAGAAAATTTTGGCTTGTCTAAGTTGATGCAGGAAGTAGAAGATGATGAGTTACTTTCTGGTGATGAGGCTTACTCGTACTATCAATCATTAAAATTACAAAATGTGGAAAGTTGATTACACTAAGCGCTTTCTGAAAGAGCTTGCTCAGCTTCGGCACTGGTCAGTAAATTAGTGATATGCGAAAATAGAGGCAGAGTAAAGGATAAAGCTATGGAATGCCCCCACTGCGATAGTCAAAAGATCATCAAAAATGGCAAACATCACCATCAAGACGGCAAAGCCATCCAAAACTATTTATGCAAAGAATGCGGCAAAAGATTCAGTGAAAGGACAGGAACGCCCATGTCAAGGCTGAGAACACCACCAAGCGTCGTTTCATTAGCACTTAAGATGAGGAGTGAAGGAATGGGGATTAGAGCCAGTGGAAAAGTTCTA
>MNZA01000129.1 GCA_001873375.1 Oscillatoriales cyanobacterium CG2_30_44_21 | reverse complement strand
TTAAAACCCGTGGCTTTTGTTTGGAGTCTACTCATCTTCAAGACTCCGAGCGCCTCTCTAAGCTCATTGCGTTGCTTACTCTCGCTTTATGTTGGGCTTTTTCTTCTGGGCTTTGGCTTGCTCAACTTAATCCCCTCAAGCCCAAAAAGCATGGTCGGCTACCTAAAAGTATTTTTCGCCTTGGTTTTGATTTCCTTCGGCATATCATCTTCGATCTTCACGCTAATTCTGAAGCATTCTTTAACTCCATTAAATTGCTGTCCTGTACTTAGAATTCGTTCAGAAAATGCCTAGGTTAGCCCTAGCGCACAACGTTGGGCAAGCTCCATTTAAGTTAGTTCCCTCAACTAAATGGTTCATGGGATATGTTTATGTCGATCAAGGCAAGAAAGAGCAGCTTGGAACTAGGTTTCCTGCTCCGAACAACAATTTGATTTACTCTGAACTATTCAAAGATGACGATTATCCAACTAAAGAGTACTGGACTATACCATACAATTCAGGTAAATCATCTTGGATCGAGCCGTATTTGTGGTATGGAATCAACATGACCACCTTTGAGCATATAATCCGCGATGCCAAGGGTGAGATATTGGGCGGATCTGGTATTGACATGAACATCGACGAAATGGTCAAAATTACCAAGGAAATTAATACTACAGTTCCTAGCAGTTTCTACACACTTATCACCGATAAGGGAACTATCGTTGCCTATCCTCCCGATCCTCAAAAAGCTGTTAATCGCGAAAAAATCGAGAAAGTGCCTGAACTTGCCAATATTTGGGGAAATATCCAAAAGGAGAAGGAAGGCTATTTGGTTGCCAATGGCACACTTTGGGCTTACAGAAGGTTGCCAACTACCGACTGGCTGATGCTTCAGAGCGTATCGGAAAATTCATTGTATGCACAGACACTAATCGAAGCTTTAGTTGGCGTTGCCTCTGCAACTTTAATCGTATCGGTTATCTTCTTTCTGTATTTACGCACGCTCAAGCAGTCCAGTTCTCTAGCCGATCTACTTGCTGTTCAGGAAAAAATCACCGAGCGCCAGCAGTCAGAAGCTGTCCTTGCGGAAATTCAAAGCCAAATATCTCGTTTGCAAACGATGGAAGGATCGAACGAGTTTTTCAATCAGTATCTATCGGAGATTCGTAATTGGCTAAGAGTTGATCGCGCTATCATCTACGATTTTGATGAGAACTTTGCGGGACGGGTCTCCAATGAAATCTTGGGCGGTGGCTGGACAAGTGCTATGGGTGCAGAATTAATTGACTCTTCAGTACATCAGAATGTGATTGAGGACTACAAGCAGGGCAGAGTCATCGTAACAAGTAACGTTCTTGATGCAGGACTTGTCGCCAATGATTTAGATCTGATGAAGAGGTTGCAGGTTAAGTCCAACTTGGTTGTGCCTATTCTCCAAGCGGACAAGCTGTTTGGATTGTTGATCGTTCATCAGTGCGAAGCCTATCGAGAATGGAGCGATGAAGAGATTACCTATCTCAAGCAGGCGGGTGAGCAGTTGGGTTATGCCCTTAGCGGTATCCAATTGGCAGTTCAGAAACAAACGGCTGTTGAGCGTGAGCGCTCACGCAGCGAATCTCTTCAAAGCGAACTAATTTCCTTGCTGTCTGACGTTGAGGGTGCAGCAAATGGCGACTTGACCGTTCGCGCTCAAATCTCGGCGGGTGAAATTGGGATTGTGGCTGACTTTTTTAATGCGATCGTGGAAAGCTTGCGGGATGTTGTGACGCAGGTAAAAGTTGCCACTTTACAGGTAAACACCTCAGTGAGTTCTAATAACGAATCGATTCGCAGTCTCGCTGATGAGGCGAGTTTGCAATCGGAGCAACTGGAAGGAGCATTGCAGTCTGTTGAGGATATGACCGTATCGATTCAACAGGTGGCAAATAGCGCACAGGAAGCGGCTGATGCTTCTAACGAGGCGGCGGCTACGGCGGAAATCGGTAACATCGCGATCGAGCAGTCAGCCGAAAGTATTCTGCAACTGCGCCAAACTGTTGCCTCAACTGCTAAGAAAGTAAAACGTCTTGGAGAAGCTTCGCAGCAGATTTCTAAGGTTGTAGTTCTGATTGACCAGATTGCGCTGAAGACGAATATGTTGGCGGTAAACGCCAGCATTGAGGCAGCCCGCGCAGGTGAAGAAGGTCGAGGCTTTGCGGTCGTTGCGGAAGAAGTTGGCTCACTGGCGGCGCAGTCAGCCACCGCAACCAAGGAAATTGCCCGCATCGTTGAAAGCATCCAACAGGAAACGAGTGAAGTGGTGGAATCGATGGAAGCTAGTACTTTGCAGGTGGTTGAGGGTACGAACAAAGTGGAAGAAGCGCGAAAGAGCTTGAGCCAGATTGTGGAAGTTGCCCGTAAAGTAAACGAGTTGTTTAAAGGTATTTCTATGGCAACGACTTCGCAGGTGCTAACCTCACAGTCGGTTAAGTCGGTTATGGAAAGTATCTCTAGCCAATCGCAGAAGTCATCGGAAACCTCTCGCGAAGTGGCGATCGCCCTGCAAGAAACCGCTAACGTAGCCAGTAAGTTGCAAGCCTCGGTAGAGATATTTAAGGTTGAAGCCGCTTAATTAGATAAGTGGAACCCTCATCCCCTTCTCCCGCAGGAGAAGGGGAGCAAGACTCATATTATTTCTTGTTCCCCTCTCCTACGGGAGAGGGGCTAGGGGTGAGGGCGTTTCGAGCTTCCTCGCAACACATCAATAAACAATTTAATTTTGAGGTCGATATGGCAGCCGATATATCAGCGAGTACACTGAGCGATCGCGAGTGGGATGTGCGATTGCTGTTTCTTGATGAAACTAGGGATTTTTTGGCGGATATCGAGTCGGAATTATTGGGACTGAGCGATCGCGGTTTACAAAAATCAGCGATTGATAAGATTTTACGCGCTGCCCACTCCATGAAAGGCGGCGCAGGGATGATGGGCTTCCATTCCCTTAGTAAAATGGCGCATCGATTAGAAGATTTTATTAAAATTTTGCAGGCTAATCAACAAACTGCGATCGCCTCGGAAGTGGAAAGTCTATTTTTAGGCGCGATCGATGGCATGAATAAGGTCGCCAATATCCATAAGCAGCGCCATAACCCTGAGCCGCAATGGTTAGCAGAGCATATTCATCCACCCTTTAACCAGTTGCATGAAATTTTAGGAGACTTGTCGGCGCAGCAGGAGGCGAGTCTGCTATCGGAAGAAGCGGGGCAGGATATGCGGATCTTGATGTTCTCGACAGAAGTTGATGCTTGCCTCCATAGACTTACGGAAGTGATCGCCGATCCTAACTCCAAAGTGCTGCGGGAAGAGTTTGAACTGACCAGTCAAGAATTCGGTTGCCTAGGAGAGATGTTGGAATTGCCAGCCTTTACTAAGCTATGCGAAGAGATTCGTCAAGCCCTCGCTGATCCAGAGGCTAATCTCACGCAGGTAACAACAGCCGCTCTTGATATGTGGCGGCGATCGCAAGCATTAGTTTTAGTTAGCCAATTTCAACTACTGCCCGAACATTTCAAGCTATCGGCGGACTTGTCGCCACTAGAAAAGTTGCCCTTAGATAATCGGCAAACAGAAGTAATGGTTACTGCCGATTTAGGAGTGAAGATTGCGGATGAAACTAGCTCAGAGTCTACTATTCGGATTCCTTTGCGTCAGCTAGAAGCCCTTAGCGATCGCTTTGGAGAATTGAATGCCGAACGCAGTGGCTTGAGGCTGCAACTGAAAAGAATGCGCGACTTGGTGCAGCTTTTGAACAACAGAATGCATGGACTAGAACAGTCCAACGCCCAGCTTAGGGAAGTCTATGATCGCGTGGCTACTTCCTCTGAGGTGTTTGTTCCTACCGTGGCGATCGGGCAGAGCAAGCTAAACCCTGCCAATAATTCATTTCTGCCTGATACCAGCCGCTTTGACCTTCTAGAAATGGATCGTTACAGTGATCTGCACGTTCTGTCACGGGAAATCATGGATAGTGTGGTGCAGTTGCAAGAGGTTTCTAGCGATTTGGAAACAGCCTTAACCGACACTGAAGGTGTGGAACGCGAGCTAGGACGCGCCTCTCGGCAAATGCAAACTGCCCTTGAGCAAGCGAGAATGAAGATGCTTAATGAAGTTTTAGGAAGATTCCCGCGATTGCTTCGCGACCTATCTTTAGCTCATAGTAAGCAAGTCGAACTGGTATTGCGCGGCGGCTCGACTTTAGTAGAGCGATCGGTTTTAGAAATCTTAGAAGATCCCCTCTTGCATTTACTTCGCAATGCCTTCGATCATGGGATCGAATCTCCCCAAGCGCGAATTGCGGCGGGGAAACCGCCTCAAGGTAAGATCGAAATTGCGGCGGGCTATCGAGGTAATCAGACTGTAATTACGATTAGCGATGATGGTAATGGCATTAATTTTGCAAAGTTACGTGATCGCGCTTTGCGGATGGGATTTAGTGAAGAAGAACTAAATCAATCAAGTGAAGCGGAACTGCTGGATTTAATTTTTGAAGCAGGATTTAGCACCGCCGAAAGCATTACCGAACTGTCGGGGCGCGGCGTGGGGCTGGATGTGGTGAGATCTAACTTGAACTTAATCGGCGGCAATATCCGTGTGCAGACTGAGGCAGGACAGGGAACTAGCTTTATTCTCAATGTGCCAGTTTCCTTGTCAATTGCGCGAGTACTATTATTTGAAGTGAATGGCTTGCAAATGGCAATTCCCACCAGTGCCGTCGAAGAGATTCTCTTAATTCGCGATACTTCTATCCATATAGTTGCCAATCAAGAAGTAATTGATTGGGAAGGATATTCTGTACCAGTTTTAAAGCTAGGCGATCGCTTACAGTTTTCCCGTCCCCAATTCCAATCGGTGACCGAAAACCGCCCGACTGTCGATCAGCCACTGCTACTAATTGTCGCTCAAAACAATGTTCCCTTTGGTCTGCAAGTGGATCGATACTGGGGTGAACAAGAAGTCACAATTCGCGGCGTACAGAGCTTAATCCCTATGCCTGCGGGATTTATGGGCTGTGCAATCTTGGGCGGCGGCAGACTTGTGCCGCTAGTGGATATTGATGGATTGCTAACTTGGGCAGTCTCTAAAATCAATGAAATCCCCAATAAAAGCCTCACTTTACCCTCTGAGCGTGGCGATCGCCGAACCACTGTTTTGGTTGTCGATGATTCCATTAACGTGCGGCGATTTTTGGCAATGACCCTCGAAAAATCTGGCTATCGCGTCGAACAGGCAAAAGATGGCATGGAAGCGATGGAGAAATTGAAAAAGCTGCAAACGCTCTCAGAAAAGTCTCGAGTTAGCGCCGTAATCTGTGATATCGAAATGCCTAGACTGGACGGATTTGGATTCTTAGCACAGTCCCGCAATGACTTTGTTTGCAAAGATATTCCTGTGATCATGCTGACTTCTCGCAGTGGCACAAAACATCGAGATTTGGCAATCCGTTTAGGAGCATCCGCTTACTTTGCCAAGCCTTTTAAAGATAACGAACTGCTCCAAACATTATCGCAACTCGTATCCCAATCCAAAGGATAGAGTTAACCCTACCCTGAAAAAATCCCATAACCAGTAATAAAACTATGCCAGCTATCTCCTCTTTGCGATCGCAACGACTATCAGGATTAAAATCTGCACCAGACAAGCAATATGTGGCTTTTCGCCTGCGCCTTGGTTGGTTTATTTTACCAATCGAATCGATTTATCGCGTGATTCCCTTAGAAAAGCACATTCCGAAATTAACCTTTGCAGGGCAGAAAGTGGCGATCGTTGACCTTGGCAAAATATTATTTGGTCAAAATAAAACTCAGACGAGCAAAATCCCTCAACTGGTTGCCAATGGTGCGATCGTCTCTTCAAAACCCTCTTTAATTGTGGTTCGGGGTGATGCTGACAAATTGGTAGGTGTGCTAAGTAACTCACAGCCAGCACTTCAAAAAATTGCCCTAAATCAATTAGTTCCCTTACCGCGAACCTACAGCCAACACTGGAAAGTTGACTACATCAATTCCATGACCCTTCCTACCCAAAATATGCCCTCTCTATTTGCGATCGACAGCGATCTCTTCATTACTAAAATGACACAGGGCTAGGACTGATGTAAAGCCATTAACTTTGAAAGCGTTGTAAAGCAACGCTTTCAAAGTTAATGGCTCAGGTTTAAACTTAAAGCGCTGTACCTCAAATAAACGCCATTAGATAGGCAGAGTTTCTCCAGCCAAGAGACGCTTCGATGCACTTAGTAACTCTTCTTCCAGATATGGCTTAGTAAAGTAACCCTTTGCGCCTAATTGAATTGCAGACTGACGATGGCGATCAGCTCCACGGGAAGTCAACATCGCTACAGGAATATCCTTCAAGCGAGCATCCTTTTGTAGTCTTGAGAGCAGATCTAAACCATCCATTCTCGGCATCTCAATGTCGCAGAAAATCATATCGCAGGGTAAGCCAGCGCGGAGCTTTTCCCATGCATCCTGACCATCTTTAGCTTGTTCGACACGATAGCCGACCTTGGCAAAGGTCAAGGATAGAAGTTCGCGCACCGTAATTGAGTCATCCACAATTAGAACTGTCGGGTCTACTGCCACATCTTCTTCGATCATAACCTGTGGCACGATGCTAGAAGTGGAAGGACGCAACCTGCCACTGGCTATGTCGAATAGTTCTAACACGTTGGCGATCGCCATGACCCGACCATCCCCTAAGACCGTAGCTCCTGCGATCCCCGCAGGTTGAGGAATAGGTCCCTCTAGCTGCTTAATGACAATTTCATATTCACCGAGGAATTGGTCTACCTGCAAAGCTAGGTAATTAGTATCATTGCGAAGGATGATAATGCAGAGTTCATCATTCTCTTGCTTACCGTAAATGCTGCTGCGACTGAGGTGGCGGCTATAGGCAAGCAAGTTGGAAAGATGTTGGAAAGGAAGGAGCGTATCCCGCCAAGGTAAGCATGGCTGACCCTTCTCATTGAGAATGATCTGACTCTGTGGCACTTCCACCATATCTTCAAATCCATCGACAGGGAAGGCAATTCGGGCGCGATCGCTAATACAGAACATTGCTTTAGAAATACTCAAGGTCAATGGCAAGCGGATCGTGAAGGTGGTTCCCCTGCCAATCTCTGATTCGACAATAATCACACCGCGGATATCGTCAAGGCAGGTTTTGACCACATCAAGCCCTACACCGCGACCCTTAAACTCATCAGCCTGAGCCGCCGTGCTAAAGCCTGGCTCAAACAATAATGCGTATACCTCAGTATCAATAAGCTGATCAACTTCCGATTGAGTCCGCACCCGTTTAGCCACAGCACTCTTCTTCACCTTTTGCGGATCAATACCCGCGCCATCGTCACTAATGGAGATTACCGTCTGGTTCCCTTGGTGATAGGCTCTGACGGTGAGATGTCCTGTACCGACTTTGCCGCCCTCTTGTCTAGTGGCAGGATCTTCTAAACCATGATCGATCGCATTGTTAACGAGGTGGGTCAGTGGATCGGTTAGGGATTCTAAAATAGCTTTATCGATGAGAGTTTCTCGACCGAAGATTTCTAGTTCCGCCTGTTTACCAGTCTTAAGAGCGCGATCGCGAATACCTCTAGGCAAGCGATCGGCAATCTGGGCAAAGGGAACCATGCGTGACTGCTTCAAATCGTCTTGGATTTGGGTCGTAATAGTTCCCAATTGGCGCGTCACCTGATCGGTTTCACCAACTACAAACTCAATGTCAGAGGCAGACTCACGCACCCTGACGATTAGCTCAATAATCTCCTGTGATAGAATGTGGAACTTATTATATCGGTCAAATTCAATTCCCTCAAAATCTCGGCTAACTGAGCTAACTGAACTCCCACTATCATTTGCATAGGAACTGTCAAGAACACTAAAAGAACGACTACGTCCCGCACTCAAAGAAGCCTCTAACAAAGATTTATCATACTCATCGCGCATCTTTTGGGACACATCACTCAAAAGCTGAACTTGATGGAGCAGATTCGTAATAAATTGCTGTAGTCTCTCTTGATCCTGTTCAAGCAGATTACGGTTGACAACCAGTTCCCCAACCAAATTATTTAAACTGTCAAGGTACTTGACATCGACACGCATTGTCGAATCTGTCAGCCTTGGTTTGCGAGCTACGGCGGGTGCGCGATTAGCTGCCTTCGTTTTGATTGGTCCAACATCTTTAGCAAATGCGGACTGAAGCATATTCTCTAACTCGTCAAAGTCATCACTTGGCTTTGATGGTTCAGGTTCTAGTCCTCGATTAAAATCTGCTGAAGCTGGCAAATCTGAGGATTCACTTAACAGAGCTTCTAAATCATCAAAATTCATGTCGTCACTGATAATATCGGTCAAAGAATCATCTTGAATAGATGAATCTTCCCCCTGAGAGTCAAAAGATGAGTGACTAGGAACAGCAACTTCGAGATTTCCCTGCGTGGATTGACTACCGATCATTTCTTCTAGATCATCAAAGTTAAAGTCATCATCAATACCATTAAGTTCTTCTTGATATATGGGATAGACATTTTGTAACAAATTATCTGCGTCCGATGAGTTGCTATTAATGTCTTCAAATTGAATATCATTATCTTCATCGCCAAGGTCAACTGAGTCGTTAGCAAAGTCATCAAACTGTGCGCCTATCTCATAATTATCATCAAAGAGCAGGTCAGGTTCCACTTCACTATTAGAACTTCCTGATAAGACATCTGCCTCAGTTTCGCTCTCACCCTGAAAGAAATCCGCCAAGCTGTCCAAAGTCGAACCAACGGTGATATCACCATTACCATTGTCAATATCAGTACTTTCACCATTCTCATCATTGATGTCGAAGCTAAATTCTTGATCGGGGATGTTGTCCTCTAGTTGAACAGGCGATCGCGCATCATCAAAACCATCATCGAAATTATTCTCGAGCAGACTCAACTCATCTTCTCCATCGCTGGCAAAGAGGCTCACTAAATCTGAATCCTCAGAAAGATCCGCTTGCTCTAAAAAGTCTGCGTTTGAATCAACATCAGTCATATCTAAATCTGCAAAATCTAAAACAGAACTTTCAAAACTGGTTTCAATATTGTCTGAACTTCCAGAGTCAATATCGGCAATATCCACGGTGGAGTCCTGTTCCATGAATTTGTCAAAGCTAACCAACTCATCAGTAATAGCAAGAGCCGCATCGGTTTCCAAATCTGCGGCAAAGTCTATTAAACTTTCTTCAGGATCAGCATCTTCTATGTCTTCTGAAATAATGCTTGATTCACTGACATTCGCCCAATCCAGAGACGAATCTTCATTTACTTCAGGATCGGCAAAGAAGTCTTCTAAGTCACTGGTGCTAGAGATTCCATAATCATCTACAACATCAAGCATCTCCATCACATTGCTTGCCAACTGTGGTTGCTCAATGTCCATGCGATCACCAGTCAAGAAATCTTCTACTTCATCTACATTTTCACCATAGATAATTAGCTCGTTAAATTCATCATTGAGATCGGTAATGTCTGCATTGGTGACACTAATAGAACTAACATCTTCTTCAATATCGTTAGGATTATTAAAGAAGTCGCCAAGGGTGCTAATGCTATCAAATTCTTCGTTTACAGCCACGCCCTCGACTACTTGATCATCTAAATGGGCATCAGTTTCCAGTAAGCCTAAATCAACGTTATCAGCTTCAGATCCGTCATTAAAATCAATCTCGAAGTCTTCAATCTCTTCTACACGAGAAACTTCAGAATCATTCTCAGCATCCAACATCTCCATTACATTGAGTTCAATCTGTGGCTGTTCTATGCTATCGCGATCGCCAGTCAAGAAATCTTCGACTTTATCTACAACTTCCCCATGACTGACTAGATCGAGTTCATTAAATTCAGCATTTACATCGGTGATATCTGCGATACTAATAGAATTGCTATCTTCATCAATATCACTAGGATCATCAAAGAAATCGCCAAGAGCGCTGATGCTATCAACTTTTTCCATTACAGGCGAATCTTTGATAACTGGATCGTCTGACAAATCATCTAAGAAAGATCCTGCTTCAGATAGGCTCAAGCCAAACTCATCTATCCCCGCTCCCCCTTCGCTATCTTGCAAACTAGTAAGCTCCTCACTCTCCTCAAAGTCATCACTATCAAATCCCAACTCGTCAAAGATGTTGATGTCAGAATCACTAATGTTTGCTTCTACATTTGCATCTGAGCTAATTGGCAATTCTTCGGCTAACTCGGCATTTTCCAACAAAACTTGATCAAGGCTTTCATCAATCATGAAAGGATCGTCAAGCAGAGTCATTCTTTCTTCAGAGGTGGTCAGAGCAAATGGATCATTGGGAATATCATCATCAGAAATATCAGATTCATCCTCACCAATGCCAATCTCATTGCTAAATTCGCTTTCGCTAATCTCCTGAGCTAATTCATCTTCAAAGGTAATATCCTGATCTTGCTCTGCAAGAGAGGCAAAGAAAGCTTCACTAGTTAAAGGTTCCAATTCATCTGCTACAACCTCAGATGAATTGGAACTATTCATTTCAGGCTCGCTCAGATCAACCTCATCAAATTCCATGAGGGTCTGAGAAATATGTTCAAATTGAGAGGATTCAACGTAATCAATTTTATGATCGGTTTGATCAATCATTTCCCCACCAAAATCAAAGTCTTCATTCTGCCCGTTAACTGAAGACTCTGTGAATAAACCATCAAAATCAATTTGATCGCCTGCGACCGAATAATCACTCAAGCTAGGGAGTGCTTCAAAACTGTCCACACTCTCACTAAAATCAATTCCCGAAATATCTTCAGTACTGATATCGTCAATTGTACTTACTGGCAAATCAGTCTCTACAGGCTGTTCCCAAAAAATGTCTACAGACATTTCAGAAGTTGTACTTTCTGAATCAATCTCGCCGCGATCGCTAACTTCAAATCCTAAATCTTGCTCATTTTGATCCGCAGAGTTATCTAAATCCTCTGGGAATAGCGCATCGCTCTCACTCAGCGCACTATCATTGCTAGGAAATTCACCAAATAATTGCTCAATACTAGATCCACTAGTAGGGTTACTGCTCAAAGACAAGTCAAAATCATCAGACTCAGACATCTGATCGGTGAGTAAATCCGCAAAATCATCTTGATTATTGTGGTCACTGCCTAAGCTTTGATTTTGAATTTGAGATTCATTAGACTCCATGTCTTCCCAAGCAGATTCAAAGTCAATATCATCATTTTCAAATAGAACTGCTAGCGACTTTAGCTCTGATGCGCCAACCTTGGGCCCATCAATGTGTGAATTGTCCGTGATTTCATAGTCACCATCAATCCAATCCAACTCTGTCGATTCGCTATCAGCAATCGAGACAAGGCTAGCAATTTGATCGTCTTCCCCATCTGCGAACAGATCTATATCAATGTCAGGATCTATAACATCACTAATTGGTCGCTCAATGATTGATGGTTCCGCAATTTTAGGTTCAGTTTGCCATTCATTGATAATTGGTTCATCAAAAACATTGGAAGCTGCGGTCGTAAAGATGGTGCTAATTTCATCGTCTTCTGGCTCCGCAAAGCGATAGGGCAGTAAACTTTGCATCTTCGCCGAAACCACAATCTCTTCTTCCCGCTTGGCTAACACCAAATCTTGAGATTCTTTTAATTCTCTAATTACGATGGGTGCGAGAGTTCTGTATGAGTTGCTGGGCTGCGCGATCGCATTTTTAACTTGAGTAACCAGACTCGACCAGTTTCTGAGGTTGAACTGATTTCCAATCTGTTGAAAATAGTTGCAAATTTCTTGTAACTGCGATCGGCTGTCCACATCATCTTCGCTACGGAAGAGTTGCAGCATATCCCGCATTTTCGTAGTGATTTCTTCTTGAAATATTGACTCTTGAGAAGGCGCTATCTCAGATTCTTCAAAAAGATCATCTATTTCTTGATCGCTTGTCGATTCTTCAAAAGTGACTTGACCTTCAGATTCGTCAGCTTCCGTTACTAGCTGATTGAGGTAAGCCTCTAACTCATTAAAGATCGGTTTGACGCGGCTAATTGCCACATTCGTGGACTCTTCCGAAACCTTAAAGTTGCCCTCCAACTCATCTAGCAATTCTTCAAGGGGATCAAAGCCCGCCAGTAATAAACTGGTTAATCGCTCATCAACCTTGATGCTGGGCGTATCTTTAATAATCTTAAAAAAGTCTTCTAGTCGGTGAGCAACGTGCTGCACACTACCGACGCCCAACATAGCGGCTCCTCCTTTAATTGAGTGAGCCGCTCGAAAAACCTCATTAATTGATTCCGAGTCTTCAAGAATATTTTGGAGGTTGAGAACTCCTTGTTCAATTGTTTGAAGATGTTCACGGGCTTCTTCGATAAAGTAGCCGATGATACGCTGCTGTTGTTGTTCCGAGTTCATGACAGGCTCCTCTCAAAGATTAGGGTATTAGTAGCTGAAGCTAGAGGCGATAATTCTAACGACCTCCCGCCGTCTTATCACCCGAATCAACGCGAAATCGCTCTACAGAATCCTGTAGACTACGAGCCACACCCACCAGATTTTGGAGGGAAGCGGACACTCGTTGCGACTCTTGCGAGGTTTCCTGTGCGGTTAACTCGACCGACTGCATAACCTGTGACACTGTTCTGGAAGTCTCAGTTTGCTTAACCGTATCTTCGGTAATCGATAATACGAGGGTTTCGATGCGGTGAGAAACTTGGATAATGTCCGTAAGTGACTGACGGGCTTGTTCAGCACGCTTTGTGCCATCGATAACCTGTTGAGTCCCTACTTCCATCGCTTGTTGCACATTACTCGTTTCACTCTGAATTTGCAACACAATTTGCTCGATTTCCTTAGATGCTTTCGCCGCCCGATCAGCTAGCTGTCGCACTTCGTCTGCCACGATCGCAAATCCCCGACCTGCATCGCCTGCTCTCGCTGCTTCAATACTGGCGTTAAGCGCGAGTAAGTTGGTTCGGGAGGCGATCGAAGAAATTAAACTCACAATTTTAGAAATCTCCTGCGAAGACTCGCCCAGTCGTTTCACCTTGCGAGTGGTTTCGGCAACAGTTTCGCGGATGTCCATAATACCTGCAACAGTGCGTTCTACCGCCTCGCCGCCCTTGATCGCCGTTTCTGATGCGAGCTTGGCAACTTGATCGGCTTGTCGAGCGCTTTCGGCTACCCGTTGAATCGATTCGGTCATCATTTGCACCGAATTCAAGGTGACGCTTAATTCTTCGGCTTGACGTAATGCGTCTGAAGATAAACTGCGGGCAAAGGCTTCATTTTCACGAGAACTGTCGTTAACCTGGCGGGCGGCAATTTTTACTTGGTTAACAATTTCTCTCAAGTTCTGAATGGTGAGGTTAAATGAGTCGGCAACCGCACCCAGCACATCGGCTGTTACCTCAGCTTGCACAGTCAAGTCTCCTCGCGCTGCCCCTTCTACGTCATCTAACAAGCGGATTACCTGACGCTGCAAATCTTCTTTAGCTTGTTCTTGTTCGGCAGCTTTACGTTGAGCTTCAGTTGTATTTAATACAATCGATTGAATCATTTGGTTAAAGCTTGCCGCTAGCTTACCAAGATCATCTTCGCTATATACGGAAGCTCGCGGACTCATGTCACCGCGAATTACTGCGTCAAACTGGGCTTGCAAGTTTTCGGTTGACTGCTCAATAAACCTAGACGATCGCTTGCCCAAGCCCCAAGCCACAAACCCACTCCCCAGCGCCGCCGCGCTAGCCATCATCCAGCCCGTATTGCGTATTTGTTCGCGCTGACTTGCCTCTTTGATTGTGCCTGTGGCAAAGTTGGTCACTACCCCCGCCGCAATTACTGCCACCACGCCTGCGGCGATCGCGGTAATCACATTTTTAGTTTTCAACGGCATATTATCAAAGGGTGAAAATACTCCCCCTTGTTCCGTCACATCCGCAACTACCTCCCCCCCAGATCGACCACTCGATGTTGTACTATTAATTGACCCTAACTGAAAAAATTCGGCTTCATTACTGGGTGGGTCAAATCGACCAGTGGTCATGTCACTTGTGGCGACAGCAGTTGTATTGTTCCGACCAACCGAAGTAGAAAAATCTTGATCAAAGTTAGCAAATGACTGGCTGGAGACCATTTGCGTTGCCTCAGAGTCACTAAAAGAGCTAGAAAATGAGGACTCATTGAGATCATCAAAGTCATCGAATTCATCCATAAACATGACATCGGAGTCGCTCTGAGAATCTACACCACTCGATTGATATCCAGAACTAAAATCGGCGCTGCCCCCCTGAGATGCCGATGAATAGCCATAAGAGCCATTGGAAGAAGCGGCTTCGCTAAAGTCTTCAAAGTCTAATGTTGCAGCAGCAGGGCTTTGCATATTTTGCTGCCACGACTCCTGAGCATAATTGTTGCCATGTTCTTCATATGGTTGACCATCAAACTTATCGTCGGCTTCGTCTAAGCCACTATTGCCATAAGAGTCATTACTATAATCGAGTCTTTCTTTGGCTGCTGCGATGCCACTGTGAGCATATTCAAGAATCGAACTATCGTTGGTTAATTGCAGGACAATTTCATATTCACCAATTGAGTCTTTGTATCGTTCTAGGGCGAGGTTAATATGGGCATGGAGTAATCGGTACATTGGATCGTTAGGGCATCCTTGCACAAGTTGCTCGGTAACCTGTGCAGCTTGGCTATAATCACCTTGCATATAGGCTAGGGAAGCCTTTTCGTATTCTTTTTGATACTGTGTACTTGATGCCATTTGCTTTCTCCTAAGAACCCTAAAAAACCTAAAATATTTGCTGGTAAACCGAAATTATCTTGGGACTCATCTGCATTCAACTTTAATGTTCTTAGCCCTGCACTCAACACAAAAAATCAAAAATTGTTTCTACATATTTATTTATATAGTCTAATCCCTATGGGACTCACCTTATGAAGCCCATCGGGCTGAGCGTAAGATATTAACTTGGTCGAGCAACTTGAGCGGCTCGCTGTCTTCCATCACCCATTCACCTTTGATAAATGGAGCCATGCTATCGGAGCTATTGCGTGAGCCACTAAGTTGGGCAGAGTCTAGCCAAGCCATGACCCCAATCTGCTCCACTGCCAACCCCAGCATCATGCCCTGATCTTCGATCGCAATGATAGAAACTTCTGAGCGGTCTGTGTTAACTGGGGGCGACTCGCCTAAAAACTGACCAAGATCTCCGACCCAAACTACTCTACCCCGTATATTAACAGTACCCAATAGTAATGGTGACACATTGGGCATTGGGTTGATGCGATCAGGAGCATATTCTATAACTTGACTAACTCCAATGGCGGGCAAGGCAAACTCAATTCCAGAAGCCACAAAAAATCTTAGGTGCAACTCACCTTCTGGCGCTTCGAGTCCTTGCTCAAAGTCGGTTGTTTGATCTTGATTGATACCGGGGAAGAAATCCTGTTTTCCTGCCATAATCTGAAAAGCTCTACCTTGCAAGATTGCAAATTTTGGGTGTCATTAAGTTTGAACTTTGGGAAATCTTAAAGCAATGATAGTAACGAACAGACGTAAAATGATCAAGAATTATTGATACCTTTACGGTACTGATCGAAATTACTAAGCTTTTCTCAGTAACTGCTTGACAGTACCAACTAGCTCTTGAGGCTGAAAGGGCTTGGAGATATAGGCATCAGCTCCTTGTTTCATCCCCCAGTAGCGATCAAATTCTTCACCCTTAGATGAACACATCACCACGGGAATTCGCTCAGTTTTAGGGTCAGTTTTAATCCTACGGCATAGCTCGTATCCATTCATGCGGGGCATGACAATATCCATAACGATTATGTCTGGGCAGTTGCCTTGCATTTGTTCTAGAGCTTCTACCCCATCACCCGCAGTTTTGACCTTTAAGCCACTACCGATCAACAAATCTTCAATCATTTCCCTCTGTGTAACACTGTCTTCGACCACCAAAACTGTACTCATACATGAATGCCTCGATAGGGTGCTTTCACTTTTCTAGCTCACTCAAATTAGGGATTTACCTGTAATTTTAGTCTGATTAGACTCATGGGCAGTAGGTTGAAGCTGAAAGTCAAGACACAAAATACCATGTATAGGGCTTTTCATGGCTAAATAATCATGATCACATCCAAAAGAGTAATGGCTCTTTTGGATGTGATGCTTGTCATGCCGAGAGCGTGGCAAGTATCAAATTATGTGGCGCGGTCTAGGGTGCGATACTGCACTGCTTCGGCAATGTGCATAACTTGAATATCCTGACAACTAGCCAGATCGGCAATGGTTCGTGCAACTTTGAGAATGCGATCAGTGGCTCTGGCTGACAAGCCTAAACGCTTGATTGCAGCTTCTAATAAGTTGCGAGAAGCTTCGTCAAGTTGACACCATCGCCGTAAATGCCGCGATTGCATCTGAGCATTGCAATTTACT
Organism: Oscillatoriales cyanobacterium CG2_30_44_21; assembly: GCA_001873375.1. GTDB lineage: Bacteria > Cyanobacteriota > Cyanobacteriia > Pseudanabaenales > Pseudanabaenaceae > Pseudanabaena. The sequence goes on along the minus strand of MNZA01000129.1, from coordinate 36,264 downwards.
CTGCTCTCTCCCTGAAATCGAGCTTGTTGAAGTTGCCGCGAAGTTTCCACTCTTGCTTTGACGGCACTGGAGTTTTCACCCTCTGGCGATCGCGTCATTTCTTCAGGCTTGAGTCTGGCGACATTTACCTGTAAATCAATGCGATCCATCAGGGGGCCTGATAGTTTTGCCCAATATTGCTCTCGTTGGCGAGGTGTGCAGGTGCAAGGCTGGACAGTATCGCCGTAATAGCCGCACTGGCAAGGATTTGTGCTGGCAACCAATGTAAACTGGGCTGGGAAGGTGACAGACTGACGGGTGCGGGAAATGCTGACAAAGCCATCTTCTAGGGGTTGGCGCAGGAACTCAAGTACATCCCTTTTAAACTCGGTTAGTTCGTCCAAAAATAAGATCCCGTTTGTGGCTAGGGTGATCTCCCCAGGACGGGGGAAGCTGCCGCCGCCTACCAGTGAAGGTCCTGAGGCGGAATGGTGGGGGCTGCGAAAGGGACGATCGCGAATTAATCCCTTGCCTTTCATTAAGCCTGCGACCGAATGGATGCGGGTTACTTCGAGGGCTTCGTCAAAGCTCATATTGGGCAGAATGCTGGGCAATCGCCTTGCCAGTAAGGTTTTGCCTGAACCTGGAGGACCCACAAAAATGAGGTTGTGCCCACCTGCTGCCGCGATCTCGAGGGCGCGACGGGCTTGCTGCTGACCTTTGACATCTTTGAGGTCTAGCTTAAATTCATTTTCTTGCCATTTAATATTGGGGTTAGCGACTTCTGGTTGATACTTTTCGGGGTTTGCCAAAAAGTTGCCAACTTCGGTGATTGTCTGCAATCCGTAAACGGCTAAGCCTTTAACCAGAGCCGCTTCTTGGGCATTTTCTTTAGGGACGATGATGCCCACCATGCCTAACTTTTGAGCGGCGGCGGCGATCGGTAATACTCCCGATACGGGTCTGAGGGAGCCATCCAGGGATACTTCGCCAAGAAATAGATGATCTCCTAATAGTTGGGGATCGACTTGTTCAGAAGCGGCGAGGATGCCAATGCTGATGGGTAAGTCAAAAATGGGTCCTTCTTTGCGAAGGTCAGCGGGGGTGAGGTTGATCACGATTTTACGCATCGGGAAGGCATAACCAGCATTTTTGATGGCGGCTTTGACGCGCTCTCGACTCTCTTGGACGGCTGTATCAGGCAATCCGACTAGGGTGATCCCTGGTAGTCCTCCTGAGACATCTACTTCTACGCCTACTTGGACTGCCTCGATACCTAAAATGGACGCGCTCCAGACTCTTGCTAGCACTTTAATTTACGAAAAATAAATTTTAGACATTTACCATCTTACCTAAGCGGAAACCCAAAAGGCTGATTCGCCAGCGAAGCTGGCGAATCAGCCTTTATCCAATTGTGCCTAGCTATTTCCTGACTTGCGGCGCGGAGCGTCATCATACCAAGTAAAGAAATGACGTAGTCATTTCTTTACTTGGAAACCCATACTGGTTTTGGTTTTTAATTCACAAAAGTGTAGTCACACTTTTGTGAATTGGGATCACTCATTTATGCAAAAGATTCTGAGCAGTGCGAAGCACTGCTCAGAATCTTTTGGGTTTTGCTTATATAGCTTCTGACAGAATGCGCGATCGCGATTTGACATCTTGAATTTCGATTGCTTTTGCGCTGACGACGGTGAGATTGTCATTAAAAGATTCTTGAAAAAAGTGTTTTAATTCGCCAGTTTGCCAAGACATTTCAAAGGGATGGACAGCCAAGCTACAGGCTTGCCAAGTGGCGGCAACGTGAACATCTAGCTTTTCACAGGAACCGCCTCTTCGCCCTTGGGGTTGGTAGTATCGACAAAATCGACAAGCTACGATGGAACTACCTGAAGAATTCATGTTTTTAATTTGGCTTTGCCAAAATTGAAGAAAAAATTTTTATTAATAAACAAATTATAGAAGGGTCGATTTCTTGATTAAATTCAACTTAAAGCTTTGGATAGACAGGATTGTAGCTATTCTGAACAAAGTATAAATTTAACAATGTCTTAAACGATTACGGTAATGCTTTGATAACAATAGGGTGGCAACTGTCAGGAAACCATTATTATTTAAGCCCAAAAGAATGATGACGGGAGGGACGTCGACTTCCCTCAGCCATCGGTATACATCGCTTCAGTAATTAAAGCCTCAATAGGCTGTAATTACTGAAGCGATGTTTAGCTTAAAGCGCGTACCAAACGATTAGAGAGATTAGAGAAATAGCGATCGCAAACCATAGGAAATTATTTTGGCTATCTGATACTGGCTTTTGCAGGGGAATTTCGCGAAAAGGTTTTTGACTAGTTGAGCGTGGCTTGGTATTGGCGATCGGTTTGGATTGATAGCTGTCGGGAGATTCTAAAATTGGGACTTCGGATATTACGCCTTCGAGTTTGGAGAGTTGCGGCGCAGTCAAAATGCCCAACATATATCGGGCGGACTTGCGCACGGAGCCAGTGGGATGTTTTTTGAGGGTGCGGCAGAGGGCGATCGCCTGTTCAGTCTTGCCTGTGGCATCGTAGGAATTGGCTAGCCAAATTAAGATTTCACCGCCCAAGTTTGAGTCGGCGGCGGTTAGGTTTTGGGCGCGTTCTAATAGGGCGATCGCCTGTTGATAGTTACCGCTCTCAAAGTTGCTGAGTCCCTGTTGATATAGTTGCGATGCTAGTAGCTCGGCACTGATCTCTTCCATCAGTAGTTTTGATCCTTGTTATATGCAATTTAATTTTTACAGCGCTTTGCGCTGATTCCCAACCCAAGAAAAAATATGAAAGTGTTGCGAAGCATCACTTTCATATTTTTTCTTGGGTTTCGTTGCCGAGCCACTCCTTTAAGGCTCGGACAATTTCATAGTTGGCGGCTGGGAGTTGATAGCTGTCGAGTTGCTCAACCGTTACCCAATGAATTTCAGAACAGGCGATCGCCTGTGGCTCACCTGAAGTGATAGTGCAGTGATGCACTATCAGGCTAACTCGCAAAGTTTCGTACTCAAAATCAACGGTGATCAAGTGATCGCCAACCTCAACCGCGATCGCCAACTCTTCTTGAAGTTCCCGCCTGATACATTCAGCCGCAGTTTCACTCCCTTCGATCTTGCCCCCAGGGAACTCCCAATATCCTGCAAGTTCGCCTTCAGGTAAGCGGCGATCAATCAGGATTTTGTGGCGATCGCAATCCCAAACAACACCGACTCCAATACAACGATATTTTTTGGGGTTTGGCATTGTATTAGTCATCAATAAACTCCAATCCCTTAGCTACAGGCGTTAAGCCTTTCTCGGCAAGCCATTCGGGGTTATACATTCGGCTTTGATAACGTCCACCACCGTCGCAGAGAATCGTGGCGATCGTATGTCCTTTGCCTAGTTTTCGGGCTAGCTTGACCGCACCGACTACATTTAAAGCAGCGGAACTACCAATGAACAATCCATCATGCTTGAGGAGATATTGCGCCATTTCAATCACTTGGCGATCGCTACCCTGAAAAGCACCATCTAGTCTGGCTCGATTAAAGTTAGCCGTGGCGCGATTAATGCCAATCCCTTCCGTAATGGAATTACCTTCAGCTTTAAATTCGCCTGTGGTCACATAACTGTAAAGTCCTGAACCAGTGGGATCAATCAAATAAGCCGTAATTTGGGGACTCTGTTCCTTGAGATAGGCAGTAACGCCGCCAATTGTGCCGCCCGTGCCTGATGACATCACCACGCCATCTAACTTCTCACCCGTTTGTCGCCAGATTTCGGGAGCAGTGGTTTGATAGTGCGCCTCAGAGTTAGAAATATTCTCAAACTGGTTTGCCCAAAAAGCATTTTCGATTTCTTCAGCACGACGGCGAGCTACATGATAGTAATTATTGGGATTGGCAAAAGGCGCAGGATTAGTCAACTCAACTTCCGCCCCTAATGTCCGCAGCAAATCGATTTTTTCAGGCGATTGATTGCTGGGCATGACGATCACACTGCGATATCCCCTTGCATTGGCGACCAGCGATAAACCTATGCCCGTATTTCCTGCCGTCCCTTCCACAATTGTGCCGCCAGCTTTGAGAATTCCCGCTTTTTCTGCTTCTAAGACCATATATAAAGCCGCCCGATCCTTAACGCTACCACCAGGGTTGAGAAATTCAGCTTTACCTAAAATCGTGCAACCCGTAGCTGCGGACAAAGATTCTATTTCAATTAGTGGGGTATTACCGACAGAATTTGCAAAGCCAATGCGAATATCAGTTGTCATGAAATATTAAAAGAAATTAACTACAGATGAGATCTACGACTTGTTGACTACCATCAGTATAAGTCTGAGTGCAATTAAATATGAAAGCCCAAAAGCTATAGCTTTTGGCTTTGGTTTTACAGCAATTGCCAATCAAACGAGCCATAAGAATAATTTTGAAAGCATTGCGAAGCAACGCTTTCAAAATTATTCTTATGGTGCGGGTTTGAGCGCAAAGCGCCGTAAATTATGCTCAACTAATTCTTGTTATTAAACCTACGTTAATTATATGAAATTTTTAGTTTCTATTGATGGCTCTCAGGCAAGTGACCACGCTCTTAATAAGGCTCTGAGCTTTGCAGTTCCTTTGCAAGCTGAAATTGTTTTGCTAACTGTAGTTGAGCCTTTGAGCAGCTATGTCCCTGAAGTGATGATGCCCACTGGTGATTGGGTGGGCTGGCGCGGCTTGCCTGATGTGGAATTGGAACAAAAAATTCTCAAAGCGGGGCAAGCTCTATTGCAAAAAGCTCAAGATACTTGCGAGAAAGAGCAGGCAACTTGTACCACTAGACTAGAGATAGGACAACCACGCGATGTAATTTGTCGAGTGGTCACCGAGGAGGCTCCCGATTTGCTAATCATTGGCTCGCGGGGATTGGGTTCTGTGGAACGGATGATGTTGGGAAGTGTCAGCGACTATGTGGTACATCACAGCACTTCACCTGTTTTGATCGTGCGCTAAATTTAGTTTTTGAATAATGCTAGATAATCCCCCAGAAGAGGCAACTTCGCCTCGCCGAGTATTAGTCTGTCAATACCGCACCTGTCGCAAGGATGGTGCGGAACCAGTTTTGTGGGTTTTACAGCAACAGGTTGTAGAAAATGTAACGGTGGAAGCCTGTGGCTGTCTGGGACTATGCGGATCTGGCCCAATGGTGTTGATCTTGCCCGATCAAGTTTATTATTGGCGGATGAATCCTCAAAAAGTGCAAAAAGTAATTGAATCGCATCTTTTAGCCAATCAGCCGATCGCGACCATGATGCATCCGCGACTACATCCGCAATGACTGGCAATTGCTCTATGTTTATTGACTTTCACACTCATCGCGATCGCCAAGCACCTAACTTAATCAATTTGCAAACTGTAGATGTAAATCCGCAGTTGGAAGAATCGATTTCTGGTGGCGCGGCTCCGCCGCGCCACCAGAAATTAGAAGCACAGGATTTGCCAAATCTGTGTAGTTTGGGATTGCATCCTTGGTTTATCAAAGATGATCTGTGGGAAGCTGCTTGGCTGACTTTAGAAAGATTAGCGAGTTATTCGCAGGTAGTGGCGATCGGGGAATGTGGACTAGATCGCAATGTGGCTGTGCCGATGGAGCTACAAATCGCAGTTTTTGAAAAGCATATTCGATTGGCGGAATCTTTGCGGAAACCTTTGGTAATTCATTGTGTCAGGGCTTTTGACCTGTTGATTATGCTAAAGAAAAATCACAAACCCTTAATACCTTGGATTATTCATGGATTTCACAAAAAGCAAGCTGTATTTCAGCAATTGCTAGAACAGGGATTTCATTTTTCATTTGGGGCGGCGATCTTAAACCATGATCAACAGATGGTTGAGGCGATCGCTACTGTGCCAATGGGTCGTTTTCTTTTAGAAACAGACGATCGCCCTGATTTGCAGGTAGAACAAATTTATGAACGCGCCGCCATGTTGCGCCAAATATCTTTAGAAACCCTGCAAGCGCAGCTAGTTAAAACTTATGAGCAGTTGACTAGGCTGAGCGGATTTGGTTTGTAACTCATGCTCATCAGCTAGCCCGATCTCGCTGAGTAATTCTTGAGCGGCGCTGAGCATTTCAGGTTCCAAATTTTTTAAATCTTCGCGAGTACTGAGATAGGTTTTTAAAGCAGTCATCGGATCGAGAGCTTCAGCAGTGCTGAGATCGGGCAGTCGAGTACGGAGATTTTGGCTGACAACTTCGGGGATCAGCGCGTAATTGTGGGCGATCGCCATTGCTTCATGTAGCAAGCGATCGTCGATTTGCGCTATCTGTTCGGCTTTGACTTTATAAATCAATCTCGCGATCGCCTGATCGATTTTTCCTTTTTGGATGGCTTTAAGTAACTTCCCTTGTGGATCTTCCGATTGAGTGACATCCACCTCAATGGTCTTAAAAGCGCGGGTGGGAATTGCACAAAAGTCAAACTTGACCTTGCCCTTTTCCACCTCTAGCCAACAGTAACCCTTGGCTTCATTTTCTTCGCCAAAGTCTACGCGCTCAATGCTACCTGGATAAACCACAAGGGGCTGAGTTGCCAAAATCTGATGGCGGTGCACATGACCGAGAGCCACATAGTCAAAAGCCTCACGGGTCAACATCGACAGAGGGATCGTAAAGCCTTTGCCTGCCGCTAAAAATCGCTCGGCTCCATAGGTTGCCGTATCGACCATCACATGAGCTAACAAAATTGTCGGCAGTTGCGGATCTAATTTGCGAATTTCGCCCTCGATGACGACTTTTAAGCGATCAATTAAAAACTGCCCAACTTCCATCATCGAGAAGCCCTCAGTTTCGGCTTTGGTGAGCAGAGTCGATCGCGTAATCCAAGGCAAAGTAATAATCTGAATATTTCCTGCGGCGGTGGGAATCTGATGAGTAGCGATCGCATCTCCCACCGTAAAATTCGGCACAGCCAAACTGCGATAAATCGCCAGACTGGCTCCGCCCAATCCTTGGGAATGTTGATCGTGATTGCCCACCAATAAAACTGTGGGAATAGCCGCATCAGCAAGGCGGCGAAACTGCTTCGCAAAAGCTTGTTGCACCAATGGCGATGGCGTGGCATCAGGAAAAGCATCGCCCCCGAACAGAACTAAATCGGCTGGCTCATCAATGGCGCGATCAATACAAGTCGTAAGAGCGGCGGTAAAGTCCTCTAGGCGAGTATTTAATCCCGTAACGGGATTGATTTTGCCGTGGGTGGTACTGCCAAGATGAATATCGGAAAGATGCAGAACTTTGATCGCCATGTGTTAATCCCAATTAGAGAAGCGGCGCGCCGCCTCTCTAAAATATACTGCTGTGAGCCGCCCGCATAGCGGGCGGCTCAGTTTTTAGAGGCTGGCTAAAACCTGTTTAGCAGTTTGAATTTGCTCATTACTAAGACCTGCTTCATTAAGAAAGTTTAAAAATTCAGTATTGCGATACCGCGAGTCGATCGCCACTGCCTCACCAAATACCTTCTTGGCAAGAATTTGATCTCCTGCTGTCCATTGCGCGATCGCCTTTGCTACGAATGGATGGGGATTAGTTGGTTCTAGCTCCATGGCGCTTTGGGCATAGGCGATCGCCAAGTCATATTGCTGGAGTCGCTGATAGGCAAGGCTGAGATTGTAATGAGCAATTTCATTGTCAGGCTTGAGCATGGCTGCCCAACTATGCAAAACCACGGATTGCGGTAAGTCGCCCCGCACTAAATAAACAATGCCGATCGCATTAAAAGCCGGTAATGAATTAGGCGATCTATAAATCACTTCCCACAGCGAGGCGGCGGCGGCTTCAGATTGTTTGGATAAATGTTGTGTCCAGCCAAGGATGATCCTGCCATTGAGATTTTGGGGATCGAGTTCTACGGATTTTTGGAGGGCAGCGATCGCTTCATCAAAACGCTCTTGCTGGCGATAGCTCAGTCCCTCCTGTCGATAGCGATCGGCGGCGCGTTGATCTTCTCTGCTTACAGGTTTAGTTGTGGCGATCGCGGGTGATGCAAACCAAAGTAAAAAACATAGACAAAAACCTTGGCGCACGATACGCCAAGGTTTTTGGGATTTTAGAATAGAAATTAAAGGCGATCGGCTCACAGATATATCTCTAAAAAATAATGACGGCGTTTTGCGCCGTCATTATTATTATTTGCTTGCGTTTAGCTGTCGATAGGCTCGAGACACCAGCTTGTCATTTAAAAAAGTAGCATTCATGCTCAGATCGGGGCTTGACCAGCTAATAATTACGGCGCGATCGCCATATTTAGGATCAATTGCCAAGGGCTTACCTTCTTTACCCAAGATGTCGGCAACTTGGTTGTAGCTCATTCCCCTTTGCAAACAAACATAGTTTTTAAGAGAAACCGCAGGACTACCACAACGATACTGAGCGCTAGTCATGTTGGTATCGTGGTGTTGCCTTGGCAAAAGAGCTAGATTAAATGATGGTGGTGACAAGGACTCAATTAGCCAGAGAGCCGCAATCATCATCACGCCTAAAATCAGCACATCTTCAATAATGGAACGGACTAAATTACGTTGATGGCGGCGCTTGATTTGCTGAGTTTTTTCCTTTGTCCAGTTTTCCCAAGGAAACGTATCCACCCAATCAATAGTTTCGCTAAATTTAGCTACCGCCGTATTTTTAACTGCTTCCAAAGCCCCCTTGGGATCGCGAATCGTAATCCGACTGGCAGTTCTTGCCGCCTGTAATGTTTTTGGGTCAGTTAACCAACCACGAAAACGGTTAACAATTTGTCCAGCCCTTGATTTTCCTTTGGTAAGGCTCGATTTGGAACCATTACGCACAGGCGATCGCTGACCACCTGTAGCAAGGGCATTACTTGGTAATTTTGCGGGCGCAGCTACAAAAGCAATATCTCTCCCCTGCGCTAAAACTGGCTCCGCTTCGCCAATAGCATAAAATTCCCATTCAATCCGTCTTACGCCCACCAGCTGTAAGCGATTGAAATAGCGGTCAATACTTTGGGTGAATTCGTTAAGGCGATCGCGATCAGAATTAGAAACGATCAAGGTAAAAGCAATGGACAGAACCTGCTGTTCAAACTTAAATTCAGTTTGCTCCGCCGCTACTAAGTCCATATAGTCGGAGGCAAGACTAATCAAGACGTGCTGCAATTTTTGCCAAGCCTGTCTATCTTCAAGATTTAATCGCACTGCTTTCATGTTTTTCCCTCGTCACCGACCTTCACTTCAGGTCTCATCATCGTAAATAATATTGATTTGATAAGTAGCTGGTCATAATTAAAACCCGTATCCAAAAGCTGTAGTATCCACTGTGCGGGCGCTACAGCTTTTGGGATTTTATATTTAACTGCGCGGAGCTACTTATTTTCTAACAAGTTTGATATTACCCAGAACTATATTTTTGTTAACACAGCCTCGAAACTTTACAGCGCTCTGCGCTGACTTAAAATTCAGAGAAACTTTCGTGCATGGCGGCGGAGCCGCCATGCACAAAAGTTTCTCTGGGTGGTATCTCTCGGCAAACAGAGGGCGTGAATTCATTCAATTAACTTAAAAGTCACTTAATGATGACAAGCGCCCTGCTTACCTTAGGTAATGAGGTAACTGAAGTTGTAAGGTTATCTAAACATTTTTAAGATGAGTCGAGGCTTTAAATGCTAACAGACAGCGATCGCGTTCAGGTTTTGAGTGAAGCTCTGCCCTATATGCAGCTATTTTCAGGGCGAACCATTGTCGTCAAATATGGCGGCGCGGCAATGAAAGAGGAAAGCCTTCGTCAAGATGTGATCCGAGATGTTGTCACAATGTCTTTTATGGGGCTGCGTCCTGTGTTGGTTCATGGTGGTGGACCTGAAATTAATACATGGCTAACCAAGCTTAATATCGAACCACAATTTATCAATGGTCTGCGTGTCACCGATGCCGCCACGATGGAAGTGGTGGAAATGGTATTAGTGGGGCGTGTTAACAAGCAAATTGTGGAGATGATTAACCTCGCGGGTGGTTCGGGGGTTGGGCTATGCGGTAAAGATGGCAACCTGATCCGCGCTCGTCCTCAAGGAGACGAACAGTTTGGTTTTGTGGGCGAAGTTAGTGGCATCAATATTGGTTTACTGACGACCTTGCTTGAAGCAGGACATATCCCTGTGGTCTCTAGTGTGGCGACCGATGAAGCTGGTCAATCTTACAATATCAATGCGGATACAGTTGCAGGTGAACTGGCGGCAGCCCTAGGAGCCGAGAAGCTGATTTTGCTGACCGACATTGCAGGTATTCTCCATAATTACAAAGATCCCAGCACGCTTTATCGCAGCTTGACGATTCAAAAGGCACGGGAACTGATGAATGAGAATGTGGTTAGTGGCGGCATGATCCCCAAAGTCCAATGCTGTGTGCGATCGCTTGCTCAAGGCGTGAAGGCTGCGCATATTGTCGATGGACGTATCCCCCACTCACTTCTGCTTGAGATCTTCACCAATAGCGGTGTCGGTTCCATGATCGTGGCTTCAGAATCTTTACTCTAAAATCCCAGAAGGCTAAGCGGGGAAGCAACTTAGCCGCACTTTACGAAAAACTTGCTAGTACCAAATGAAGTCTATTGATGCTTTGAGGGGTATATAGAGATTTTTGATCATCGGCGCTTCGCGCCGATGATCAAAAGTCTCTCTGGGCTTTAAGCCAGCGCAAAGCACTGTATTAATTGTCAATATCGACTAACTTATTGCGGCTAGATAATCCGCTTTGGATGGTAATACTTGACTTTGATACTCCATACTTTTTGGCTAGCAATTCTATTAGTTCTTTATTCGCTTTGCCGTCAATGGGTGAAGATTTCAAATACACGACCAAGCTGCCATCTGGTTGTTCGATAATTTCTTGTTTTTTTGAGTTTGGTTTTACTTTGATCGCTTTCTTCACGTTTTTGCTCTAGTGCAGCCTGTTGAGGCTTTAATTAATACAGAAGTATTTTTAAAAATCGGCGATCTGTCAAAATTTCTCAAGGATCTAGTTAAGCACAAAACGCCGTAAAACTTGAAAGCAAACCCTATGGGGCTTAAAAATCATGACTGACGATCCAGATGTTTCTGAAAATACTCAATCGGATCAAATTCCCGAATCTCCGCTCTATGTGGGATCAAGGATAAAGTTTTTCCCTAGAGTCAAGCTTCCTAACTTTAGATCATTTCGTCTTGGCAAAAGAAACTTAGACGGCTCAACCAAAAAACAGAGCTATCTATGGTTATGGTTACTGCTGATCCTGCTCAGCTATACCTGCATCGGCTACTTTCTATCCGTACTCCTGACCAGCCCCGACAATAAACATTTGGCGATCGCGGGTTTTGTAGTTGTGAGTCTGTTACCCACACTTACCGCTTTTGCCGACTTTGCCCTGATCAAGTGGGGCTATCTGATCAGCGGATTTCTGATTGTTGGCGGTTTGATCTTTTTAGCAGGCGTGCCGTTTTATCTCACGGCGCTAGCGATCATCGCTTGGGTGGGAGTTACCCTAATTGCTTTTGTGGGCGACTATTTATTAAGAAGAAATCACAAACTTGTGCAGGCGATCGCGATGGTAACAGTTCCTTGTCTGGCGGGACTGGGCATCGGCTGGCAAATCTGGAAATTAATAGCCAAACAATAAAAGGCGGCGCATCGCGCCGCCTTTTATTGTTTGGCTATTCTTCGTCTTCAGCTTCTTCAGCCATAGGATAGACAAAACCATCATTTTTGCCTGAGAGAATTGACTTACCTAATGAGATAGCTTTTTGTGCGTGAACTGCTGCTTTACGCTTCCATACAGCCTTACGACTATCTCGCTTAGATTTAGATGTGCGCTTCTTGGGTACTGCCATGATTTTATTCTTTGCTAAATGTGATAATTTTCTAACTTAGAGTCAGAAAATTTTTGACAACTTTTTCATCATACAACTAATACCAAATAAAGAAATGGCTACACCATTTCTTTATTTGAAAAACCAAACCCAATCAAAGGATTAGCGGCGCGAAGCGCCGCTAATCCTTTGATTGGGTTTGAAGAGAAAGAAATGTGCAGTCCGCCGCGCTGAACATTTCTTTCTCTGGGTTTGAGTTAAGCGCTTCGCGACAAAATCAATGCTTTGCAAGTGTTGATATTTCTCGCAAATGCTAATATGAAATCAATTAAAACCCTGAGATTTTTTAGTGCATTGCGGCAGAGCCGCAATGCACTAAAAAATCTCTGTAATACTTTTTAGGAGAAATATAGAACCATGATCAACATCGGTGGCAACCCGCTAATGATTCTTTTGGCAATCGTTGCCGCTTTGGGAGGCGTAGGCTTATATTTTGTCCGCAATTTTCGCCCTGAGTTGGCTCGCGATCACGACATCTTCTTTTCGGCGATCGCCTTAGTTTACGGCATCATTTTGATAGCCTTTAACTTTCGGATGGAAATCACAACTCAATTGGCACAGGTTCTAGTAGTTGGTTTTGCTGGTTGGTTTGCAGTTGAGTCTTTAGTATTGCGCCAAGCTTTAGCCAATCAAGCTCGCCGAGCGCCATCTAGCCCCCTCGTTGACGATGAAGATCCGATTGGCTCGGACTATCGCGTGGAAATTGACCCCACCCGTGAAATCGCCCCTCGCCGCGATCGCAACTCCTCACGCCGCATGGGTGGATCAATTCCCAGTGCCGAGCAAGCTAGCGAACTGCGCGGTGACACCACTGACAGCCGCCGTTCCCGCCGTCCCAAATCTAGCAATAATGACACGGTGATTGATATTGACGAAAGCGATATTCGTCCCGTCAGCCCCAAGCGTCGTCCGCGCCCCAGCACTGATGGTCAAAATGGCGATCGCCCCAGAAATTCTAATAACGAATCGGGCGATATCGGTACTGGTGAAGCAGCCCCATCGGGACGCAGACGCAGACCAACCAATCGTCCCCCTGCCTATTCCAACTCTGATTTGCCAGATAGTGACGACTTTTAGACTGAACTAAACTAAACTAGATGTTAAATTCAGCATTTACACTTAATGTTTACCTGTAGTTAGCAAGAATTGCCGCCCTAGGCAAAGTTTTGTGACTAACTTAGTTAACATTTGTCGGGTTGGTGACAAATTAAAGTAGTTATCCTTGCCCCCTTGATTTGATCAACCATTACTTGGGCTTTCGATCAACCGTGAGTTATTGCGTCAATTCCAACTGTGCCAACCCAAATAACGAGCCATTTGCGACTAATTGTGCAAGCTGTGGTTCTAATTTAAAGCTGCGAAATCGCTATCGCGCCAGCAAACCATTGGGCAAAGGCGGATTCGGGGCAACATTTTTAGCGGCTGACGAAGGCTTACCAGGTTTCCCATCTTGCGTTGTCAAGCAGTTACGTCCCAATACCCAGTCACCGAGCGTTCTAAAAATGGCTCGGGACTTATTTGAGAGAGAAGCTTTTACCCTTGGCAAAATTGGTAGCCATCCACAAATACCCAGATTGCTGGATTATTTTGAAGAAGACAATAACTTTTACTTGGTGCAAGAATTTGTTGATGGTGAAACCTTAAAGCAAGAATTTGAACGACGAGGGGCTTTTAGCGAAATTGATATCCGCAAAATTCTCACAGAAATATTCCCCGCTTTGGGATTCATGCATGAAAATGGGGTGATTCATCGTGACATCAAGCCTGCAAATATCATGCGGCGCAAACAAGATGGTCAGCTAGTGTTGATTGATTTCGGAGCGGTTTCAAGTCAAATTAATAAGCCTTCCGCCGATGAAGATCCTAGCGGTTTGCTCACCAACTTTGCGATCGGTACTCCAGGATTTGCGCCGCCAGAACAGATGGCGATGCGTCCTGTCTATTCGAGCGATCTGTACGCCACGGCGATGACCTGTCTGTATTTGATGACAGGGCGATCGCCTAAGGATCTGCCCCATGACCCATACACAGGGGAAATCAATTGGAAATCGCAAGTCAAGCTCAGCGATCGCCTACGGGTTGTCTTTGAAAAACTGCTGCAACAGTCCGTATCGCAGCGATATCGCTCCGCCGAAGAAGCCTTCAAAGCCCTTGAGTCGGGTGTAACTGTCGAGGAACCACCCAAACCCACCTTCAGCCCCAGTTCATCATCGGCGATCGCCGCCAATAACTCACCATACACAAATCAATCAAGGACTAGTAGCGGCTCAAGCAATACCCAGGCTCCCAACTCCCGCATCCAATCGCAAAGGTACGGTGGACAAGGCTCCTACAACGATAGCGGAATGTTGACGACAGGCAATACTCGCTCAACCACGCGCAACAGTAACAATACCAATGAACTCAAAGGAGGGCGCAGAGTCATTGTCGAATATGGTCAAGGCAAACGTAACTTTGCCAACCAAGATTACTCAAAGGGCTCTTTTGGCAGTGCTACGCTCGCAGGCATCGTCATGAGCCGATCCAAGTTAGTCGAAGCCGATTTTTGTAATAGCGATCTGACGGGCGCTAGTTTTCAGGGAGCGAATTTATCACAGGCAAGGCTAAACAGTGCCAATCTGCGTGAAGCGAAAATGCAACGAGCTATTTTGATCAAGTCCGATCTAGGCAGTGCTTCGATGATTTTGGCGGACTTGCGGGAAGCAAATTTACAATCGGCTTACATGAGTAAAGCTGACCTAAGTGGGGCGAATTTGAGTGGTGCTAACCTAAAGGGTGCTTACTTAAACCAAGCCAACTTGAATGGCACCAACCTTTGTGGCGCAGATCTAAAGGGGGCTAAAATCTCCGATGAGCAACTCGCTCAGGCTAAAACCAATTGGGGAACCATTCGCCCCGATGGTTCCAAGCGACTATTTTAATAAGTATGACAATAAAATGACATCGCGCCGCCATTTTATCGTCATAAAGGTTATTTTGGGAATATTAATTTTGTGAGACTGACAGACAATCAACTAATTCCACTATTTGCTGAAAGCTTTGGCACTGATCGCGTCCATGCCTTTGAGCAACTTGATGAGACATTGCGTCAACGTATTGTGCAGAGCCTTGCCCCCGACAGTTTGCAGCCAGCCGCGATGCTATGCCCTGAGACGATCGCCGAGTTGTCTAAGTTTGTTACCGTCGCCCATGAGCATCGCCTGCGGATGCTGCCCTGTGGAAATGCGACCAAGCTCGATTGGGGTGGCTTGGTGAGTCGTGCCGATGTGGTGATTAGTACAGCAAAGTTAAATCAAGTAATTGAACATTGTGTGGGCGATCTCACGGTCACGGTGGAGGCAGGCGCAAATTATCGAGATTTGCAAAGGACTCTGGCACATCAAGGACAACTTTTAGCGATTGACCCGCCCTATGGCGCTAGGGCAACCATGGGCGGGGTGTTGGCAACAGGTAGCGCTGGCTCTTGGCGGCATCGCTACAACAACGTCCGTGATATGTGTCTAGGAATCGAGTTTGTGCGTACTGATGGCGAGGTAGTCAAAGCGGGAGGTCGCGTTGTCAAAAATGTGGCTGGCTACGATCTGATGAAATTGTTAACTGGCTCCTACGGCACATTAGGACTCGTCTCCAAGATTACTTTTCGGTTATATCCTTTGCCCGAATTTACGCAAATTGTGGTGATTTCTGGACAATCGGATGCGATCGCGATCGCCCAGCAACAAATCAGCACTTCCGTCATGACCCCAATGGTATGTGATTTATTATCGGCGGCGGCTATTCAGGCACTCGGACTAGAACAAGGCATGGGCTTAGTACTGCAATTTTCTGGTTTAAAACTAAGTGTGCTAGACCAATGCGATCGCATCGCAAAGATCGCCAAAAATTTAAACTTAGAAGTGCAGATTTTAAATAAAGCACGGGAGTTTTGGAAGTCGCTAGAAGTTCTATTCTGGCAAGATGAACTTCGTAACTCATTACAATCTACTCAAATCAATTCCCTAGTCTGCAAGATCGGCATCTTGCCATCGGCTAGTGTGTCGTTCCTAAAAGAATGCGAACAAATCTTTGCTCAACAATCTTTCTATTTGCAAATTCATATTGGCAGTGGTTTAGGGATTTTGCGGGTGGAAAATAGCCAGAATTTAGACGCGATCGCTCTGCAAATTGCCAAGGTTAGAAGTATCGCCCAAGCATCAGCAGGATTTCTATCAATACTCGAAGCACCGCAAGCGTTAAAGTTTGCCAATGGAACCCTAGGCAAAGGTTCTAGTAACCTCGAAAATATCTGGGGCTATCGTGGCAATGCGCGAGATCTAATGGTCAAGATTCAACAGCAGTTTGATCCTAGAGGTTTACTCAGTTGCGATCGCCTTTGACAAATCCATTTATTCGATATATCTAAATTAAAATCAACGCTACAGCGCTTTGCGCTGTAACTAGCTAGGCATAGGTCTCAATTACGTTGAGCTACTTAATTATTTGCTGATTTTGGAATCTGGAATTGCCATGTAATATTTTCAACACTTTCAAGATATAGCTCAAGTACGCTATAATCATCGACCTATGCTTACAGGTCTTACTTAAAATATCAACGATATGAGTAAGCGTAGGATGTAAACCGCAATAAGCTTTATTAGCCAATGCTCTTACATTTCTGGGAGGAAACCAGATAAATTTAAAACAGGAACAAGGAAAAAATTTAGTTATGATCAATCGGGCAAAGACTGCTAAAACCACCAATGTCGGCTTCACACATGAAGATTTTGCAAAGCTTTTAGATAAATACGACTATCACTTCAGCCCTGGCGACATTGTTGCAGGCACAGTATTCAGCATTGAGCCTAGAGGAGCACTCATTGACATTGGGGCAAAGACAGCAGCGTACATCCCTGTTCAAGAGATGTCGATCAACCGAGTTGACCAAGCCGAAGAAGTTCTACAAAATAATGAAACTCGTGAGTTTTTCATTCTGGCTGATGAAAATGAAGAAGGACAGCTAACCCTTTCCATTCGCCGCATTGAGTATATGCGGGCTTGGGAGCGCGTCCGTCAGTTGCAAGCCGAAGATGCCACTGTGCGATCGCTTATTTTTGCGACCAACCGTGGTGGGGCGTTGGTCAGAATCGAAGGCTTACGCGGATTTATTCCTGGATCTCATATCAGCACTCGCAAGCCCAAGGAAGAATTGGTTGGCGAAGAGTTGCCCCTCAAGTTTTTAGAAGTCGATGAAGACCGTAACCGCCTTGTCCTCAGTCATCGTCGCGCCCTTGTTGAACGCAAGATGAACAAGCTGGAAGTCGGCGAAGTCGTCATTGGTGTAGTCCGTGGTATCAAGCCCTACGGTGCATTTATCGACATCGGTGGTGTCAGTGGTCTGCTCCACATTTCCGAAATCTCCCATGAACACATTGAAACTCCTCACAACGTTTTCAACGTTAATGATGAAGTCAAGGTGATGATTATTGATCTAGATGCCGAACGCGGAAGAATCTCTCTGTCTACCAAGCAACTTGAGTCTGAGCCTGGAGATATGGTCAAAGATCCGCAGTTGGTCTATGACAAGGCTGAAGAGATGGCAGCTAAGTATCGTGAACAACTCAACGCCCCTCCTGCGGCAATGGAAATCGCAGCGCCGCCAATTGCAGAAGAGGAAGAGTATGAAGTTCCTGATGCTATGGAAGAGGCTGAAATTCCTGAAGAAGTTGTCGCTGATGCGGCGGAAGAGCCTGTATTAGAAGAAGAAGCTGTAATTGAAGCTTAAGTCTACAAACAAAAAAAGGGATAACGAATTTCGCTATCCCTTTCTTTATTTGACCTCATCAAGTAAATTGGCTAAACGAGGATACTTGGATGTGAGTCCAAAGGTTTCAGGAGAGACAACATCATAGGTAAAGTGCCGTTGGGCAATACAGAAGCGATCCCACTCGGCTACTTCGATGCGAAATAATTTGATTACGATGTCCAAAATAAATGGCGTAATTTCTAATTGCCAGCGAACTTTGAGGTTTAGATGTTCACAAAATTGGGCAATCAAATCTTGAGCGGTTAATCTTGACATTCCTAAGACCAATCGAGCTGGTGACTTGGGTAAGGTTGGCGTAGTCAATAAATGGGTAATAATTTGCGAGATATCGATCGCATGAATAAAATGAAAACTGCCATCAGTTTTAAGAAATCTGGCGTATGGCACATATTTGAGAATGTCCTTGAGTCCCCTTGACAAGTGCGAATAGGGCTTATCATCTGCGCCACCGAAGACGAGGGTGGGGAAGACGGTAATTAGGCGATCGCGAATTATGGAATTTTCTAAAGTTTCAAGACAAGCGTGTTTCGAGGCGATGTAAGCTGTCCCAAATTTCCCTGCTTCAGGAATAATTTGATTGTGAGAGTCGAGGATGCTGGCTGTGGAGAAATAGATCGCTCGCTCACATATTTGGGGATCAAGAGAAGAAAATAGCTCAATAGTTTTATCGCGATTGACCACGAAGGCTTCATCGCCGCCCCAGCCAGCCGCCGTACTGACGACAAACTCCATAGTTTTTAGTAATTCGCCATAATTACCAATACTTTGCATTGAGTCTTCGATGATATGCACATTAGGGCGATCGCTGAGATTGATTTGCAGCTTGCGGCGATCGCGAACTAGTAAGTAAAGCTCGTAGTTAGTTTTTTCGAGCAGCATTTCAATCAAATAATGACCGACACAACCACTTGCTCCTGTAATAAAGACTTTCTTGGGCATTCTCTTAATAATTGTTTTCCCGATACAGCCTATTGAGGCTTTGAGTAGTACAGATAAATTTTGGGAAGCAGCGTGAAGCGCTGCTTCCCAAAATTTATCTGGGTTTTAATTCAGCGCAAAGCGCTGTATTTATATTTCTATAGCAAAGCAAGTTAGCCATTTCTCTAAGACCAGAGTTTGTTCCGCCCGCTACGCGGGCGGAACAAACTCTGGTCTAGCTACTTATTGGTTCGTCTTGAGACAAGTGACTATAATTTTAGATTACAGCGCTTTGCGCTTTCTTAGAGCGCAGCAAGAAACTTTTCGGGTGATTTGGGATTTGAATGATTGAATTTTTATATCAGAACTAGGCTTATGATTGTTGCTGTAGATAAGATTAGAAAAACTTATTTTAAAAATTATAATCTAAATGAAAACTCATCGATTTAAAGCCTTTTAAAAATGGCTGAAAGCTTTATCCAAAGATATTTATAGCTGTTTCAATTACTTGCAAAGCAGGCTATAAATATCACCTATGACTAATGGTAGATATAAAAAGCTAGTTGACTGCATGGATGCCAAGAGCGATATGATGCGTCTTGATACCTTTATTGGTAACTAAAATAAATACGACTTCGCTGAGATGCTTTACTTAGGCGCAGTTTAAGGCTGTATTTATCATTTTGGCTAAAATCTTTAAGAGGTTCATTACATAATATGGCTGCTATTTACAAAGTAAGACTAATCAACGAAGCCGATGGTCTTGATAAGACTATCGAAGTACCTGCTGACGAATACATTCTTGATGTTGCTGAAGCCCAAGGTATCGATCTTCCTTATTCTTGCCGTGCTGGTGCTTGTTCTTCTTGCGCTGGTAAAGTTCTCAAGGGTGAAATTGATCAAGGCGATCAATCTTTCTTAGATGACGACCAAATTGAAGCTGGCTATGCTCTTCTTTGCGTAACCTATGCTCAGTCTGATTGTGAAATCTTGACTCACCAAGAAGAAGCTCTGTACTAATCTCTGAATTAGCTAGAACTGATCAAAACCCACAAAAGTAAACACAGTGCTTTGCACTGCTGTTGCTTTTGTGGGTTTTATATTTTGAGGCGCAGCCCTAAAAATATAAAACCAATTTTTGATGGTGCGGCGTAGCCGCGCCATCAAAAATCTGGTTGTTCATTAATTTGATGCTACATTTCTCAGAACAACTTGTTATGAGGCATTACCAATTTTGTCGGGCAACGAAGAAGATATCTCGCAAAATAACCAATCACTCAAGCGATCGCTTCTAAATATCGCCACGATTGTGGCGGTTGCCACATTGGTGAGCAAAATATTTGGACTATTGCGTCAAGTGGCGATCGCGGCGGCTTTTGGCAATGGCACGGCTTATGGTGCATACAATTTTGCCTATGTGATCCCTGGGTTTTTATTGATTTTGCTGGGTGGTATTAACGGTCCTTTTCATAGTGCGATCATTAGTGTGTTGTCCAAACGCGATCGCCGCGAATTTGCCGACATTATCGATAGCATCACCACCATCGTTACAGGGATTTTGCTATTGGTGAGCATTGCGCTGGTAATTTTTGCCGAACCATTGATGCATCTGGTGGCTCCTGGGCTATTCGTTCCCGAAGCCGATCTAATTGCTAAGGGGATTACCCCTGAAGTCATTCAAAATTTAAAGATCACCAAAGACATTGCGATCCAGCAGTTTCAGATCATGGCTCCGATGGCAGTATTGGCTGGGCTAGTGGGGATCGGGTTTGGTGCGCTTAATGCTGCCGACGCTTACTGGCTGCCTTCCGTAAGTCCGATTTTTTCTAGTTTGACGGTGTTGATTGGCATTGGCGGACTATTTTGGACATTGGGCAATGGCATTTTGTCGCCCGAAAATGCAGTACTCGGCGGCGCAGTCTTGGCATGGTCAACCCTTGCGGGGGCAGTTTTGCAGTGGTTGGTGCAGTTACCTGTGCAGATGAAAGCGGGTATGGGGGGCTTTAAACTCAAGTTTGATTGGCAACGTCCTGAAGTCAAAGAAGTGATGCGGATCATGATTCCCGCGACCTTTTCATCGGGAATGTTGCAAATTAATGTGTGGACAGATTTATTTTTTGCGTCTTTTATTCCCAATGCGGCGGCGGCTGTGTCGGCGATGGGCTATGCGGGGCTACTCGTGCAGACACCTCTGGGGATTTTGTCAAATGTGATCCTTGTGCCATTGTTTCCTGTGCTATCGAAGCTCACCAGTCCTGAAAATTGGGATGAACTCAAGCAACGTATTCGTCAAGGATTGATGCTGACGGCTTTAACGATGCTGCCCATTAGTGCGGTGATGGTGGCTCTGTCTTTGCCAATTTCGCAGGTGGTTTATGAGCGCTATGCGTTTGATGCCGAAGCTTCGCGGCTAACGGCTGTGGTATTGATGGCTTATGCGGTGGGAATGTTTGTCTATTTGGGACGCGATGTGTTGGTGCGGGTATTCTATGCCCTTGGGGACGGTGAAACTCCTTTTAAAATCAGTATTGTTAATATCTTTTTTAATGGCTTATTTGATTATTTGTTAGTACAAAGATTTGGCGCGGCTGGGATCGTGTTGGCAACGGTGGCTGTGAATGTGATTTCCATGTTGGCGATGGTTTATTTTCTGGATCGCCGTCTCAATCGTTTACCTCTCAAAAGTTGGGGACTAACCCTGTTGGGTTTAATTTTGGCGAGCGCGATCGCAGGGGTTGCCAGTTGGGGCATTTACGAGCTAATCAGTCAAAGCTTTGATAGCTTGGCGACCTTGGCAAAGTTTGGCGCAAAAGTGGGTGGTTTAGCGATCGCCAGTGCTGTCGGCTTGATAATTTTTGGCGCGATCGCCCTGCAAATGCGAATCCCCGAACTGACTATTCTCACCAATCAAATTAAGCGCCGCTTCAATTTATAAAAGCACGGCTCTGCGGTGCTTTTATAAATTGTCTAAATAGCTGTGGCATCGGAGATATAGCAAACGCCGCCAAACTTTTGCGTGATTGGCTTTAATTTCTTGATTAGATCCTCAGTTTTATCAGCCAAGAAAAAAGCAATCACATAATCATTTTCTAGCATACTCATATCTAAATCACCCGAATTAGTTCCCTTAACGCCTTTGCCAATCACATTGCGGATTACGGTGTAGTTCAACACGCTTACATCCTCCAAAACCTTAATTAACTTATGGGACTCCACGGAGTCGGATACAATTTCAATTCTTTTAATTGCTTGCATAGTTTTAACTTTCATAAAAATTTGAACTCGAAACTCTCTGGGTTTTAAGTCAGCGCCAAACGCTGTATTTGCTACACCCAAAACAAATTAATCACGTACAAGTACAGAGGAATACCCACAATAATATTGAAGGGGAAAGTCACCGCTAAGGCAGTCGAAACGTAAAGGCTGGGATTGGCTTCAGGGACAGTCATCCGCATCGCCGCAGGTACCGCAATATAGGACGCACTGGCACATAGCACCGCAAATAACAAAGCGTCACCCTGCGACATAGAGATTAACTTGGCGATCGCAATGCCCACACCCGAATTTAGAATTGGCATCAATATCGCAAAGCCAATCAAAAATACACCTGTTTTTTGTAAATCCTTAATCCGTTTGGCAGCGACTAGTCCCATATCCATCAAGAAAAAGGTCAATACGCCATAAAACATATCTTGAGTAAAGGGGGAAAGAACGTGCCAGCCGCGTTCACCCGTGAGACAGCCAATAATTAAACTGCCTACCAATAAAAATACAGAACTATTCAAAAAAGCTTCGCGCAAAACCTCTGACCATGCAAATTCGCTAGTTTCGCCTTTTTTAGATTTTTCTTCGGCAGTAAACACATTGACAAGGATTAAGCCCACAATAATTGCGGGAGACTCCATCAGGGCAAGCGCCGCCACCATGTAACCATCAAAGGCAATATCTAGCTGGCTTAAAAACGAACTGGCAGTAATAAAAGTAACAGCGCTGATTGATCCGTAAGTTGCGGCGATCGCAGCAGCATTGTATGAGTCAAGCTTGATCTTAAGAATAAAAAATGAATAGACTGGTACAACGCAAGCCATCAGGATTGCCGCTCCCATTGCCAAGATTACTTCTTGGTTAACACCACTTTTGACCAATTCGACACCACCTTTAAACCCGATCGCTAATAATAAATACAACGAAAACAACTTAGGGATCGGCGGCGGAATTTCTAAATCCGATTTAATCAGTACCGCCAGCATCCCCAAAAAGAAGAATAAAATCGGCGGATTGAGTATGTTAGAAACAATTAAGTCTAAATTCATCGGGTTTACCAGATTGTAGATCCAGATTAAATATACTGAAGCAATTAGGGCTGAGCTAAAAAGTAAGGAACCAATTTTTGGTGGCGCGGCGCAGCCGCGCCACCAAAAATCTGGTTCTTTATCAAATTGCACAACCCCTAGTGCATCAATCTCGTGATTATCGGTTAGAAAATGCAGACATATTGAAGATGTTGCAAAAATTAGGAGATTAACCAATGACAGCGATCGCGCCTCTCCCCATCAAACCACAGGCAGAAAATACTTACTCCCAACCAATAATTACCGATCAGTGGACTAGAGCAACTTGGGAAGAATTTTTACAGATTCTTGAAAATCCTCTTTATGCCGAATCGCGATGCTATTACGACACCTATCAAATCAAGCAAATGAGGGTCGAAACCATGCCTGTAGGTCTTGAACACGCAGATGACAATACACTGATAATTTTTGTAATTAGCTTGTACTGCACTTTAAAAAACATTCCTGCTAGAGGTTTGACCAATTGCAGTTATGTCAAAACAGGGGTTCAAGGCTGTCAACCAGATATCTCCTATTACATCGGCGAAATCGCATCTCTTATCCCTCGCAGCAGTTCCATTGTCAGTCTTGACGAATACCCTGTCCCAAATTTGATCATTGAAATATCTAGCTCAACGTTACAAGATGATTTGGGCAAAAAGCGCTTACTCTATGAACAACTGGGGACTCAGGAATATTGGATCGTTGATGTCCAAGAGGTGAAAATTATTGTCTTAGAAATGTTGGAAAATGGTGGGAGTCGGCAGATCACCGAGTCAAAGGTGTTGGGTGGATTAGCGATCGCCGATCTTGAAGAGGCATTAAAACTTAGCCGCGAAAAATCCCAAACTGAGGTTGGCGCGTGGATCTTACAAAAATATACCAGCACAAAATCAGAGTAACGGCAGTTCATAAATTGCCGCTACAGCGAAACCCAAACCCAGAATAATTTTGAAAGCGGTGCGAAGCACCGCTTTCAAAATTATTCTATCGACAATATCAAGGAGTTTGACTACCTATGGGAAAGCAAACGTTATACTATGATTAATCATCAAGCTACAAAATTATTTTCTGATTAATTGCCTAGCCATTTTCTCAGCAAATCTATATCGCACTCTATAAACATTCAACAGTTGGAAAAATGAGCGAACCAACTCCCTACGACAAATTAGGAGTCAATGACGAAGCCTCCTTTGAAGAAGTGCGTGATGCACGCGATCGCCTGTTGCGCGAAAATGAAGGGGATGAGTCTCAACAAGAATTAATAGAGCTAGCTTACGATGCCATCCTCATGGCTCGTTTACGAGCGCGTAAAGAAGGTAGAATTGCCGTGCCTGATCGCATTCGTTATCCTGAGCGAGTTGCTACAGTCGCACCGCCTGCTTCTCAAAGTAGCACGCAACGCCTTACGCCTAGCTGGTTGTCGCGACTATTAGATAATCCTGACCCAAAGGATATTTACATTTCGCTGGGGATTTTTACAGGGCTAGGCATCATTAATCTGTTTGTGCCTGCGTCTTCTATTTGGTTGTCGATTGGGCTAACTGCTAGTGTTTATTTGCTAACTCGCAAAGAAAATCGTTTTGGTAGAGCCTTACTGATTTCCCTAGCGGGGATCAGTTTTGGCGTTGCTTTAGCGGCTCTGACTGACCAGTTTTTAGTCTTATCGAGATTAGTTGGTGAAGGGCTTTTTCCTAGTTCAATCCAAATGGCAATTATTTTATTGGTGATGTGGCTGCATACCTGTTTCTTGAAATAAGCAAATTTTAAATTAGCGCAAAGCGCTGATTTAAAATCCAAAAAATAAAAGCGCGGCTCTGCCGTGCTTTTATTTTTTTAGCTGCAAAGCTGCACACTTAAAAATTGGAGCTTCGTTGTATAGCCACAGTCACTTGAATTGAGACAAACCAAAACCCAAGAAACGAGTGGCTACAGCTATAAGATAGATACTATTTTTGGTGGATTTAACTATAATATAAAAATTAGAATCTAAAGATATGGCTCACACGCCATGGTTTCCCACTACTTACACAACTAACTCAACACTGCCATGTCGCCTCTAACTTTTGGTGTCGCTCAACTTAATCCAGTCATCGGCGATCTAGTTGGTAATTGCGATCGCCTGTTAACTGCTATCCAAGAGTTTGCTGCGAAAGGAGTATCGCTGGTGATCACGCCAGAGCTATCGATCTGTGGCTATCCACCCCGCGACTTGTTGATGAGTCAACAGTTTGTGGACGACATGGAGACAGCGATCGCTATTCTTGCCAGCAAGATTCCGTCAGACATTGCAGTTATTGTCGGCACGGTTTGTCCTAACCCTGATGCGGCTAAAGTGGGGGGAAAGCCACTTTTTAATAGTGCAGCTCTGCTGCAAGATGGCAAGATCAAGCAGGTTTTTCATAAGCGATTGTTGCCAAGCTATGACGTATTTGATGAAGATCGCTATTTTGCGGTGGGGCATGGGAGCCAAATTTTTACACTTAACTTCAAGAATGGTGACGCTTTGCAAATCGGTGTAACTATCTGCGAAGACATTTGGAACGATCAAAAGTTTTGGGATAAACGCAACTATGCAGAAGATCCTGTGGCAGAGTTGACCCAGAACCATGCCTTAGATTTATTAATTAATCTCTCTGCTTCGCCCTATGCGGTTAAAAAGCAAAAATTGCGCGAAGATATGCTGAGTCATAGCGCGATTGTGCATAATTTGCCATTGATCTATGCCAATCAAGTTGGCGCAAATGATGACTTGATTTTTGATGGGCGCAGTATGGCTTTTAATCGCGATGGCAAAATGATCGCTTGCGGTAAGAGCTTTGAGGAAGATTTATTAGTTATTGATTTTGGGAGCGCGGCTAAGCCGCGCTCCCAAACTTTGGGTTTATGGGGTTACGAAAGTGATGAAGCAGAAATTTTTGCGGCGCTGGTGTTAGGAGTTCGTGACTATGTGCGGAAATGTCGATTTAAGCAAGTTGTAATTGGCTTGAGTGGGGGCATTGACTCGGCGCTAGTCGCCGCGATCGCCGCCGAAGCGATCAGCAGCAAAAATGTACTGGGGGTTTTAATGCCTTCTCCTTACAGTTCGGAGCATTCCATTACTGACGCGATCGCCTTAGCTGATAATTTAGGAATTACCACGCAAACTATTCCCATTCAACCAATGATGGCGGCGTTTGAATCGAGTCTGACAAATATATTTGCGGGGCGAGCTAGCGATGTCACCGAAGAGAATCTGCAATCAAGAATCCGTGGCAGTTTA
Organism: Oscillatoriales cyanobacterium CG2_30_44_21; assembly: GCA_001873375.1. GTDB lineage: Bacteria > Cyanobacteriota > Cyanobacteriia > Pseudanabaenales > Pseudanabaenaceae > Pseudanabaena. The sequence continues at coordinate 10,061 of MNZA01000129.1, read as the reverse complement.
TTGATGGCAATTTCCAATAAGTTTGGGAATTTGCTGCTCTCCACGGGCAATAAATCGGAGATTTCTGTTGGGTACTGCACTCTCTATGGTGATATGAATGGCGGTCTGGCAGCGATCGCCGATGTGCCGAAAACGCGGGTATTTGACCTTTGCAAATGGCTGAACTGCACTAGTTCTCCATTGGCAATTAAATCAAAATCTGGATTTGATAATGCCGAGATAATTCCTGTAAATATTATTACTAAGCCGCCCAGTGCCGAGCTAAAGCCAGATCAATTCGATCAAGATTCCCTCCCTCCCTACGATATTCTTGACGATATTCTCGATAAATTAATCCATCAGCATTTTTCAGAAGCCGAAATAATTAATTCTGGGCATGAACAGGCGATCGTTGAGCGTGTGGTGAAGTTGGTCAAGATTGCTGAGTTTAAGCGCCGCCAAGCGGCTCCAGGTTTAAAAATTACTGATCGCGCCTTTGGTTCTGGCTGGAGAATGCCGATCGCCCAACAAGCATAGCTAGCTGCGCCTTAAAACCCAAGAATTAGCGGCGCTAATTCTTGAGTGAGAAAGCGGTGAAGCTGCGCCATCAAAAATTTGTTTCTTTATAGCCGTAGTCACTTGAATTAGAAAAAACCAAAACCCAAGAAGGAAGTGGCGGCGCTTCCTTCTTGGGTTTTGTGTCCTAACAAGCCTGACTACAGCTATATTAAATTGCGGAACCCTCGTATGCTAGCGGCAATTCATAAAATCCTCAAGAAGATCATGCCCTTATCTGTCTCGGAAATGCCTAACGATCGCTTCTATAACCTGATGGACGTAGAAGAGATTCAAAAAGCTTTAGGAAGATCCCGCGCCTCTATTTATCGCTATGCCAATACAGATCCCGCTAAGGGACTGCTAAATTTACCCTACGATCCCACGCGATTAAATCCTGAATTGCGGCAAAGCGATCGCGATCCGCTTCTGTTTCACCCAACTGAAGTGTCAAGGTTTGCGCGAGATGTTTTGAAAATTAAACAAGTAACAATTCAGGTGCAGGAGACGGCTCAAAATGAAACCAATCGATTGTTAAAGGAGATCTTGCAAGAGTTGCGGCTGCTTAATCAATCAAAACCTAATAATTAGCGATATGGCGCATCGCTAATTCTTGGGTGAAATTGTGGCGAAGCCACAATTTCAAAATTATGCGGTGGCTGTGAGTATCTGGAGAAGATATGTAAAAATGTTGAGGTGTGGGCATTTTATGGAGTGAATATTGTGGGACAGGCTCAATTACCGCAGCAAGAACCATCCAAATCATCATTCGCCACCAATATGCGGCGGGTCGGCATTGGGCTAGCGATCGCCATAACAGGAACTAGCTTGGGCGCTTTTTGGTATGGGCGCTATTTTCTCAATGAGCAGCTATCTCCCCTCCTGCAAACCGAGTTGAGCAAAGCGCTGAAGCGTCCTTTGCAGTTAGGCAAAGTCGAGAGAGTCGGTTGGTCGAGTGTTAGGTTTGGTAGCTCGATTGTGCCACCGACTTCCCAAGAGGCAAATTTTTTGGCAGTAGAAGCCATTGAAGTCAAGGTTGATCTGTGGAGCTACCTCACCCGCCGCCAAATTGGATTAGATGCGATCGCTGAGCAGCCCCAAGTATTTCTCAAGCAAGATGCGTCAGGCTCGATCCAATTTCCTAAACTCGCTCCGCCCGATCCTAATCGGAAAGATAGCCCTATAGACTTACGAACAGTTACCTTTAGCGATGCACAATTGACAATTCAAACTGTGGCAAAAGGTGAGCTAGTTTCCCTCAGCCAATTGCAGATCGATAGCAATTGGAAAATTACTGATATTCAAAATCAAAGTTTAAAAATGACAGGCAACGGACAGGTAACATTGCCTAATATTGCCGCGATCGCCGCGCCCCCCAATCCCGTCCAACTCAAGAAGGCGATCGAAGTCGCGAGGGCAACTGAGGATGGGGACAAGGGAAATATTAACTTTGCGATCGACTGGGATCTCACCAATGGACAGGGGCAGATTGATGTGCAATCCCAAGATCTGCAAATTGCCGCCACACAGGGTTTTGCCTTGAATTTACCCTTCACAATTGTAGGCGGCAAGCTAAATGGGAAGTCAAGTTTTGTTATTACGGCGGGGCAAGAAGATCCCAAGGTGTCGGTTAATGCTCAACTGAGGGAAGGTACTTTTAAATCGCCGCAATTGACCAAAGCCATCACCGATGTTTCAGGACAGATCGACTTTGATGGTAACGATGCAACTTTTAGAGAGTTCACCGCTAACTATGGCTTGTTAAACACTCAGGTTGATGGTACTTTTAATCAGCAAACAGGGCTTAATCTCAATTTTGCCAGCAATATTCTCGACCTTGCCAAAGGAATTGCGAGCTTCGATGTCAAAACTCCTGTGGCGATCGCAGGCGAAGTTAAGCTAGCAGGCAAGCTCAAAGGCACATTCCAAAAGCCTTCTTTAAATTTGCAAATCACGACACCCAAGACGGTGAGCTTTGATCGCGTTGTAGTTGATCGCTTTTTAGCCACTATTGAACTGAATGACTTAAATACCTTGCAAATTAAGCAAGTTCAAGCCACCGCCGCAGGCGCAAACCTTGTCGGCGAAGGACAGATTCGTTTACCACAAAAAAATCAACCCGCAGAAGTTACTTTTACTTCCAGATTAGTGGGTGTCGCTGAAGATTTTGCCAAGCTCTATGACACCAAATTACCGATCGCAATCGGACAGATTAGTAGCTCTTTGCAGATCACAGGCTTACTTACTAATCCCCAAATTCTTGCCCAAATTGATGCGCCCAATGCTCTCTATCCCGCCCGTGGCGAAGTATTGCTAGAAAATGGGCTAGCGACAATCCGCAAAACGCTAATCAAGTTTCCCATTGGCGAGATTGGGCTAGCAGGTACTTACAATATCGTCAGCGGCGCTTGGAATTCCCAATTAAATAGTAATGGAATTCCCCTATCAGCTTTCATGCTCAATCAAAAGGGAATTATTGAAGGCATTGTCAATTTACGCAGCGATCGCGGCAGTTTCAATTTGGCAGATATTACTGGCGATGCTAATTTGCGCTTACCGCAAGGGTTAGCTGAAGTTCCCGATGCGATCGCGGCAAACTTAAATTGGGATGGAAAAAATTTACTCGTTCCTTCCTTAGCAGTGGGAAATTATTTGACGGCAAATGGCAAAGTCGATCTTCTATTTCCCAATAACAGCCCCAGTCAACTGCCCACAGGCATCGCCGCGATCAATCTTGATCTTGTTTCTCGCAATGTCAATGTCAATCGCTTAGCTTCTCTATCCAATTTAATTCCTAGTCAAGCAGCGGGGCTGTTCAACTTTCGCGGCAACCTCTCAGGAGCAATCGACAAACTTAGAATCGCTGGAGATTTACAGCTAGATAATGTCAGTTTGCCTTCCTTTGGATCTAGTCTAACTAAGCTCGGTATAATCGCTCCGTCAAGGGGAACCTTAGCTTTTGACGGCGCGGTTTCGGGCGACATTTCAGCGCCAAGACTAGATGGTAATTTGCGCGTAGCGGGACTAAAAGTAAATCAATTGGAACTCGATAGCCTTATTTTTAACGGCGCTTTTAATGGCATTGGTGGGGTTCTACAGGCTACAGGCAATCTATTACTAGCAGGACTGCGCGTTGACAAATTAGCCTTCGATCCTAGACTGGAAGGAAAACTTAACTTCGATGGCAATCAAGGATTAAATGTGGATTTGCGCGGGGTTCGCGATCGCCTTTCTGCGAGACTGGATGCAGGACTGCGACCCATTGACTTCAATGTTAATCTGGGCGAGGCGATCGCCACAGGTAAGCGCCTAGAAAATAATCCTAATCGCTTGCAAGTAGCGATCGCCAATGTACCTTTGGCGCTAGTCGCGTCTTTATCGGGACAAAAGGATGTAAGTGGGACGCTGTCTAGCAATCTGACCGTAGACTTTGGTGAAAAGCCTGCCGCGATCGGTGATGTAACGATTGACCGTCCGCGTTTTGGGCGCGTTGTCGCCGAGCGAGCGACGGCAAAGCTAGCCTATAGTGATGGAACTTTTACAGTTCAGAATGGGAACTTACTAGTTCGCCAGAATGAATCCAATAACGAATACAAATTCAATCTTACTTACAATCCCAGTAGCGAAGATCAAGTTGTGGGAGCGATTGAAATTACCCAAGGCAAGATGCAGGATCTATTTGCCACTCTGCAATGGGTAAACATTACAGACATCACGCAGGGTATTAGTTTTGTTAAAAATAGTGCTTCCCAATTGCAGCCCCTCCAAGCAATCATGCTCATGGGTGAACCTCTCTATAAGCAACTGCAATATCTCACTCAAATTGAATTGCGCCAAGAACAGCAAGAAATAGTCGATAGCGATCGCAATTTCAATCTGCCACCCCTGACCGACTTTCGTGGCGATGTCAAGGGTAAAGTTACCTTCAATCTCAATCAGCGCCGTGGCTTACGGTTTGGCTTTGATCTAGTTGGCGAAAAATTTGAGTATGGTAAATTTGCAGTTGATAATATTCAAGTTAAAGGAGGATATGGCGATGGTGTAATCGCGATCGCCAATGCGAACTTACAGTCCGACCAAAGCTATGGGCGCATTACCAATGCCAGAGTGCGAATCACCCCTTCGGCAAATCCTCTATTTAGATTTCGCGAGCAGAGTGGCGAAGTCGAGTTCAAAGATTTTCCCATTGAGTCACTACGACCCTTACCATTTTTTAGCAACATTCCCTTTGATCTCACAGGCAAAGTTAATGGCAATCTCTCTATCAGTGGGACGACATTGTTAGATCTCAAAGTAGATGGCAAAATGAGCCTTGCTAACGGTTCAGTCAATCGACAGGCGATCGACTTTATTGGACTGGATTTTGTCTATCAGAATCTGAATGTTAAGTTCAATGCCAAGATGAACATCAAGGACAAAGAATCGGTGACTGCTTCAGGGGATTTTGGAGTTCTCGGTCTATTTGATGTCGCTCTCAATGTCAAAGACGAAGGGATCGCTTTTATCAATATCTTTAATCAGCCAGTGCGCTGGTTAAGCGGAAAAGGTAGCATCAATCTCACGGCAAAGGGAACATTTCGCAATCCCCAAATCGATGGCAAAATGTTGATTGACAATGCTCTAGTCAAAGTCGCGGGTCTACCTGGCGACTTTACGGAGGTCAATGGCGAAATTGATTTTAATAGCGATCGCCTAGTTAGCAAGATCACCAGCAACTTCAGCGAAGGAAAGCTAGTCCTAATGGGAATCTTGCCCATTGGCAACCCTGACTTGCTGCCAGTCGATAGTCCCGACTATCAGCAGGCTCTGGCAATTAATGCTGACAAGTTGAAGTTAAGTGTGCGTGACCTTAGTTCCGACAACTTTAATACTCGTATCATTGTCAGAGGTTCTCTGCTAGCGCCAGTTCTCACAGGTGAGGTGGCGCTCGGTGATGGTAGGTTTGTGATCGGCAATGACGCAGATCCCAACTTGGTCATCGCTGACAAAAATCCCGATGACACCGTAGATTTTAAATTTGATCGCCTTGCGGTAAGACTTCAGAATATGCAAGTTACTCGTTTTCCATTATTCAACTTCTTAGGAGAAGGAGATCTGGTTGTAAATGGAACCTTCCAAAAGCCTGAACCAGAGGGCAAGATCAAGGTTTCACGCGGACAGTTCAATGCGATTTCCACGAGGTTTCGTCTTGATCGCTCCTTTGAAAACTTTGTGGAGTTTCGACCAATCCAAGGGCTAAACCCTCTGCTTAATGTCCGCGTATCAGGAGCCGTTGCCGAAGTTACCCGCGTACCGATTAATTCCAATCGTCCTAATGATTTATTTAGTCCTAACGAAGTCCCTGTCAGCAATCTGGGCGCACAGCGAACCTTGCGAGTACAGGCAACGGTCACAGGCACAGCCTTAACTCCTGACATTCGTCTCTCCAGTAGTCCACCTCGCAGTCAAGCCGAAATCGTATCGCTGATTGGCGGTGGTGTGCTGCAACAGCAGGGAGGTTCCGATCCCGCTTCGGCATTGGCTAGCTTTGCGGGCGGTACGGTGCTGAACTTCTTACAAGATGCGATCGGCGATGCTCTCAATCTGGCTGAGTTTAACCTCAGCCCCGTCACAACGGGAACCGAGGGCAGTCGTTCTGGCACGTTAGGGCTGTCCGCAGAAGCTGCGATCGATGTCAGTAACAGCTTTTCGGTCGCCCTTCAGCGCATCATCAATGACTCCACTCAGCCCACTAACTTTTCTGTGCGTTATCGTCTAGACCCAAATATTTTGCTGCGCGGCAATTACAGTTCTAATGGTGGTACGGGTATATCGATTGAGTACGAAAATCGCTTTTAAAACCAAACAAGTTTTTCCACCCGCGTACAGTCTATTGAGGCTTTAATGGGTACATAGAAAATTTTGAAAGCGGCGCGAAGCGCCGCTTTCAAAATTTTCTATGGGTTTTAAGTTAGCTCAAAGCACTGTAGCGGGCGGAAAAACTTGTTTGGTTTTAGTAATGGCAGCACAAAGCGCCGCCATTACGGGCTTGGATTTTAAAGTGTTAAGGAAAACATTATTTTTGCTCTCATATGCATATAATTCAAAAGCTTACAGAAATCTAATTTAGGACTAAATCAAGATGAGCGAAGAACAACAATCTGGGCTAGGCGGCTTTGTAAGTGGCTTACAGCAAAAAGCTGGCGAAATCGCCCAAGGAATCTCCGATAAAGTTGAAGATGTAGTTGGTGAAGAGAACTTTAAGAAAGTTACTGATGTCTTGAACACGGACGTTGGCGCTGTCGCTAAGGACTCTGCTAGCAAGGCAGTTGATGCTGCGGAAAATCTAATTGGTCGCGATCTTGATGGCGATGGAACTGTTGGTGGTAAGTAATTATTACTTTCCTAATATTGATTTTCAAGTTTGACATCGCACTTTTAGAACTTAACAGCAATCATCAATGACTCCATGCAGTCCACCAACTTTTCTGTCTGTTATCGCTTAGACACAAATATTCTGTTGTGCAGTAATTACAGTTCTAACGGTAGGACAGGTATATCGATTGAGTACGAAAATCGCTTCTAAAAGCAGAAGTTTTTCTGCCCGCTACGCGGGCAGAAAAACTTCTGCTTTTAGTATTTTCAGCGGGGAGATAATTCTTTGTACCTCGCTTGTTTGAAAGCACTATATCTGCTCATTTAGAGTTTGCCAACCAGGTGACCACAGCGATCGCCTTTTCAATGCTTTAGCATTTAGCCAAAAGCGCACAGATTCGTCACAAGCTGACTTAATTTCTGCAAATACCAGTTCACCCTCATTTTTACGATTGACTACGACAAAATGTCGCCAGCCAAAGGTTTCCTGCGTGGCAGTCCACTTTGAGCCAAGTAAATGGGGAAATTTTTGCTTTTTAGCCATAGAAACTAACCTGAAAATTTTATTCTAAATACAGAAATGACTACTCCATCTCTGTATTTACTCCCTTCCCGCGATAAAACTAGACATTAAAAACCACGAACTAACGTTGCGGCGCAAAGCGCCGCAACGTCTAATTTTTCACTGGGAAGCGAGTAATTTGAAAGCGTTGCGAAGTAACGTTTTCAAATTTATTCTTGGTTCAGATTCGAGCGCAAGTCGCTGTAAAACTTAGAAACATTTATGAGCATCGTTGATGCTCATAAATGTTTTAGTCAACATCATCATCATCCAAATCATCATCATCATCAACGTAGCTAGGATCATCGCCAAGCATCAATTCGCTTAACTCTTCTGCTTCATCATCAAACTTCAAGGTAGATTCAGTACCTTCTCTCGCAATTAGCCGCCCTGTAGACTCAAGCCAATCAAGGATCGAGACTTGCTGTTGAGTGGGAATGACCGCAGCTGGCTGGTTTCGGCGCTGTACTTGCAATGCGGGGTTATTTATCATGGCAATATTTTAGTGAGCAAATTCTTGTTTTTTGAGTAGCAAATACTAACCAAACAAATCCCAAGGGAGATATAAAAAGCGTTGCAAGGCAACGCTTTTTATATCTCCCTTAGGGTAGAAACATAAGGCGATATATTAGAAACCTGCGGGTAAATTAAGCCCACCAGTTAGGTCTTCCATTTTTTGCTTCATCGTGGCAGTGGAGATTTGGTAAGCATCTTTTAAAGCGGCAAGTACTAGATCTGACAATACTTCAGCGCCTTCGTTGAGGGCTTCGGGAGCGATTTCTACACTTTGAGGTTCTTGGTTTCCGCTTAGGGTGATCTTAACTAAGCCACCACCAGATTCGCCAGTTAGGCGCAATTCATCTAACTCTTCTTGAAGTTTCTTTGCGCCTTCTTGAATCTGTTGTGCTTTTTGGAAGGCTTCTTTCATTTTGCCTAAGCCAAATCCAAATCCTTTTCCGTCTGCCATAAAGTTATCAGTTATTTCTAAAGTTTCCCATTCATTATGTCACTAATCGCATTGATTTTGATGGCGAGGCGATCGCCATTTCTTTATTTGGGCTTTCTATAGCCATAGTCACTTGAATTGGGACAAACCAAAACCCAAGAAACGAGTGGCGGCGCGAAGCGCCGCCACTCGTTTCTTGGGTTTTGTGTCCTCACAAGACTGGCTACAGCTATATTTACGAGAAGGAGCAAATTTTAGAGCGTAAATTTAAAATTATTGATCAGCAACGCTGGCACCAATATGCCGCCAAGCGATCGCTTTTCATAGGTTCCAGTCTCAGGGATGAACTCACGAAAATCGGTGACTGCTTCTAGTTTTTTACCCAAAAAGTCGTAAATACTATCGTCAAATCTGAGGTTTTCAATCGGGGCAATTAGTTCACCATTTTCCACCCAAAAGCAGGCATAGCGCGTCATGCCTGTAATCCGACCACCTGTGCGATCGCTCCAATTGAGATAATGCAAATTTGAAAGATATAAGCCCGTGCCTAATCGTTGGAGAACATCGCTCAAGGGTAAATCGCCCGCCGCAACTTCAGGCGATCGCATGGATTCCGACATTCCTGCGCCATTTGCCTGCTTGCCGTATTCCTTAGCGCTCCGAGAACTCACCAATGTATTGACTAGCTTGCCGTTGGTAATTATCGGCAAATGTTCGGGAGCTACTTCTCCCAAACTATTAAAACGCGGCACATTGCCATAGGTAAAATTTTCACTCAAAGATAGCAATGGCGAAAGCGATCTCCCTTCACTTTTTAGCTTAAAAAAAGCGCTACTTCCCTGCTGCAAACTAGACTCGCCAGCGCTCCAAGTCAGAAAGCCTAACAGATCGGCGGCGGCGGCAGGCGCAAAATAGGTGCGATATTGTCCTCTTGCAATGGTTTTGCTGGGATTTTGCAAAGCAACTAATTGTTGTTTGGATGTTTCTATTTGGGCGTGATAAGTATCCAATTGCCAATCTTTGCCAGCATAGATTCCTTTGACTGCCTTTTCGCCCGAACTAGTTTGCACAAACATCGAATAATCCACAAAAAATGAGTCGGTCGCAAACCAATGTCGCTGCCCTGCGGAGTTGGCGTTAGCGCGAATAATTGAACCTGATGCATAGAAACCAGCGAAGTCAATTCCTGATAGTGGCGCAAGAATTGTGGCGATCGCCTGTTCAGGATCTAATAATTTGCCTTGATAAACTTCTCGACTAGAACCTTGGTTAGTCGGCAAGACGCAGTAAGGATTTTCGGGCAACTGAGCGACTTCTTGGCGCAGATAATTTAGGCTCGATAAACCATAATCAAGATCGGTTGCTAAATATCCTGTAAATGGAAATTCGGCATAGGCTTCGCGCTGATTATGAATCAATGAAATACGGACATTGCCATCAGCAACTACTCCCGATTGCCGAACCTTCGCCTTATTAAATCGCGTAAATTGACTTTGCTCACTATCTAGGCTAATCGTAAGATATTCACCACTTACTAAGCTGTCCACAAGGCGATCGGCAAGTTGATAAAAAGTTTGCTCTAGGTTGTCTATATTTGGCATTGTTTTAAAGTGATTCTTATTTAATTAAAACCCAAAGATTAGCGTTGCGGCGCGAAGCGCCGCA
>MNZA01000030.1:18668-23889 GCA_001873375.1 Oscillatoriales cyanobacterium CG2_30_44_21 | reverse complement strand
TTAAAACCCGTGGCTTTTGTTTGGAGTCTACTCATCTTCAAGACTCCGAGCGCCTCTCTAAGCTCATTGCGTTGCTTACTCTCGCTTTATGTTGGGCTTTTTCTTCTGGGCTTTGGCTTGCTCAACTTAATCCCCTCAAGCCCAAAAAGCATGGTCGGCTACCTAAAAGTATTTTTCGCCTTGGTTTTGATTTCCTTCGGCATATCATCTTCGATCTTCACGCTAATTCTGAAGCATTCTTTAACTCCATTAAATTTTTGTCCTGTACTTAGTACCAATTCACAAAAGTGTGACTACACTTTTGTGAATTGAAAACCAAACCCATAATGGGTTGTCAAATAAAGAAATGGCATAGCCATTTCTTTATTTGGATCGGGTTAACAAGCCTTGGGTGGGGCTAAATACCAAGGTAATCAAGAACAAAATTAAGACAGACACCACGATCGCGGGGCCAGAGGGCAAATTTAAGTAATAACTGGCATATAACCCGATCGCACTGGCAGTCACACCGATCAAAGCTCCTGTAAAAATCATCTGGTGTAATTCCTTGACCAATAAATAAGCCGTAATTGCAGGGCCAACTAACAGAGACACCACCAAAACTACGCCCATAGTTTGCATACTGGCAATGATCGTTAAAGTCACGCCTGCCATCAGTCCCACATAGATTAGGTTGACAGGCAGTCCCATTGCCTTTGCGCCTAGACGATCAAACGTGTAGAACAATAGCTGCTTATAAAATATGGCGATCGCCGCCAATACAATTAGAGAAATAATCCCTGCACGGATTGTGTCAGCTTGGGTAACGCTGAGAATGTCGCCAAACAAAAAACCATGCAGATCAATTTTGATCTTCAGGATCGAAATTAATAAAATCCCGATCGCGAAAAAACTCGAAGAAGTCAGCGCCATCGCCGCATCGACCTTGACAATAGTTTGCGTTCTCAACAGGGCAATCAAAAAAGCACTCCCCACTCCCGAAATAAACGCCCCGATCGCTACATCAATCCGCCAAAAAAAAGCGATCGCCATCCCAGGCATCACCGTATGCGTCATCACATCCCCCAATAGAGCCATACGCTGCACCACCAAAAAGCAACCAATCACAGGGCAGATAATTCCTGCTAAGCCTCCTGCGATCAGGGCATTTCTCATGAACTCCAGCGTCAATGGCTCCGTAATCCACTGCCAAAGAGGGATTTGCGCTAGTTGGGCGATTAATGTTTGGTTAGATAACAAAGTTATGAATTAGGTGAAGTACAGGTTAAAAAATTTGCGCTCACTTACCGCAATTACCGATCAAGCGAACCCCAAGAATAAATTTGAAAGCGTTGCTTCGCAACGCTTTCAAATTTATTCTTGGGTTGAGGTTAAGCGCAAAGCGCTGTAAAACCCAATAATTGAGTGGCGGCGCGATGCGCCGCCACTCAATTATTGGGTTTGTGCGTGGGGTACGGAAATAGCTCACAGAAAAAAGTTAAATAATGAACCTATGACAAAAAATGCAAAGCATCCTGTCAAAAAGTAAACTAAACCCTTAACTACTATAAGTTTTTTTGTATGAGCCAGACAACAGCACCGCAACCTTGGAGTCAACGTTTTGAGACTGCCCTACATCCTGCGATCGCATTATTCAACGCCAGCATTAGTTTTGACATTAATTTAATTGAATATGACATCACAGGCTCACAAGCGCACTCACGGATGTTGGCAAAAGTCGGGATCATCAGCGCTGAAGAAGGGGAAATGTTGGTCAATGGCTTAGAACAGATCCGTCAAGAATTTTGTTCGGGCAACTTCAATCCTGGGGTGGATGCTGAAGATGTGCATTTTGCTGTGGAGCGCCGCCTCACCGATTTGATTGGTGATGTCGGTAAAAAAGTACATACAGCGCGATCGCGTAATGACCAAGTTGCTACTGATGTGCGTCTCTATCTGCGTGATCAAATTCGCAAGATTCAAACTGATCTCCGCACTTGGCAACAGACTCTAGTTAGCAAAGCCGAACAAAATATCGATACTTTTATTCCTGGCTATACCCACCTGCAACGCGCTCAGCCCATCAGTCTGGCTCATCATTTGATGGCATATTTTGAAATGGCACAAAGGGACTGGACAAGATTGGATGAGATTTATAAACGGGTTAATGTTTGTCCCCTTGGTTCTGGTGCGTTAGCAGGAACACCCCACCCCATTGATCGCCATTACAGTGCTGAATTGCTAGATTTTAGTTCCGTTGGTCGCAATAGCCTTGATGGTGTTTCCGATCGCGACTTTGCGGTGGAATTTCTCTGTGCGGCGAGTTTGATCATGGTGCATCTAAGCCGCTTGTCTGAAGAAGTAATTCTCTGGTCATCTCAAGAGTTTAGCTTTGTGAAGCTTAGCGATCGCGTCAGTACAGGTTCAAGCATCATGCCTCAAAAGAAAAACCCTGACGTTCCCGAATTGGTAAGAGGGAAAACTGGTCGCGTCTTTGGGCATTTGCAAGGATTGCTCACCATCCTCAAAGGTCTGCCCTTAGCCTATAACAAGGATATGCAAGAAGACAAAGAGGGAATCTTCGATGCAGTTGTGACCGTGAGAGCCTGCTTAGAAGCAATGACGATTCTTGTAGAAGAAGGAATTGAATTTCAGCCCAAGCGCCTTGCCGAAGCGGTTGCGGAGGACTTCTCAAATGCGACTGATGTTGCCGATTACCTTGCTGCGAAGGGAGTTCCATTTCGTGAGGCTTATCAACTGGTGGGCAAGTTAGTTAAAACCTGTACTAGTGAAGGGATCTTACTCAAGGATCTATCAGTGGAACGTTGGCAAACTTTTCATCCTCAATTTGAAGCAGATATTGTCGATGCGATCGCCCCTGCACAGGTGGTCAAAGTCCGCAATAGCTATGGCGGTACTGGCTTAGAGCAAGTCAAGATTCAAGTAGACTATGCGAAAAAATTAATCGCCTAACCAAAAACTTTAAAAGCGTTGCGAAGCAACGCTTTTAAAGTTTTTAGCTAATCCGTCACCAAGTCTTGGCGACAAAATCATATGGGCAACCACAACCAAGAAAATCAATAATCAATATCATCATGATTCTTGATTGACGAAAGCTTCTACTAGTTCATTTTCTGTCATGCCAGTTTCTAATAGAACTTTCTCAACTACGCGATCGAGAGAATCTATGGCGTTAATAGATTTTAATCGGGACTACATCATCAGCCGGGGTAAACCCAAAGATTTGAGCATAGAAAGAAAACTCGCCATCTAACGCCTGTTTGATGTTTTCGGCTTTACGGAATCCGTGCTGTTCGCCTTCAAAGGCGACATAGGCAACGGGTAAACCTTTTTCTTTAAGAGCGTTAACCATCATTTCGGCTTGGTTTGGCGGTACGACTTTATCTTCTAAACCTTGGAAAAAGGCGATCGCACAGGAAAGCTTCTCCGTAAAATGAATTGGCGATCGCTGAATGTAAATTTCCTTTTGGGCGGGATATTTGCCAATCAGACTATCGAGATAGCGGGATTCAAATTTGTGGGTGTCGGTGGCGAGGGCTTCGAGGTCGCAAATGCCGTAGTGACTGGCTCCTGCCTTAAAGTCATCGCGAAATGTTAAGGCGCATAGGGTCGTGTAACCGCCCGCACTTCCTCCTGAAATGGCAAGGCGATCGCCATCGACAAGCCCCTTCGCTGCTAAAAACTTTGCACCATTGGCACAGTCATCCACATCGACAATGCCCCAATTTCCCTTGAGGCGATCGCGATATGCCCGACCATAGCCTGTACTGCCACCGTAGTTGACATCTAGCACTGCAAATCCGCGACTCGTCCAATATTGAATTCCTAAGCTCAAGCTTCCTGAAGTTGAAGCCGTAGGACCACCATGACTTTTGACTAATAGGGGTGGCTTCTCTTGATCGTCTCCACTGAAGTCTTTATTTTTGGGTGGATAGAATAAACCATAGGCAGTTTTTCCATTTTCAGTGGGAAATTCAATCGATTGGGCGGCGGAAATATAGTCAGGGTCAAGTTGTAAATCGGAAGCCGATCGCAGTTTTTGCCAAGTTCCCTTAGTTAAATCTAGCGCAATAATTGCGGTTGGCTCTGTTGCGGAACCTCCTGTAAAAACAGCGCGATCACCTGCACAATGCAGCCCCGAAATTGAGGTAAATGGTAAGTCAATAATTTTTAAACCCTGACTGGGATTGGCTAGATCGAGTTTTGCTAAATAGGATTGTCCATCCTGAGTATAGGTACAAATGAGTTGGCGATCGCCTGAGAAACCATAGTTGGTCATGCCAAAGACCCACTGCGGCTGTCCAAACTCCGCTTCCATTGGACAGAGGGCAGTTATTTTTGTAGTGGAAGCATCAAAATTTGCTCCATAGAGATTCCACCAGCCATTGCGATCGCTCACAAAATAGAGGCCGCCATCGGTTGACCATTCAGGCTGAAAGATCGATTCTTCCATTCCTCCTGCAATCAATTGAGAATTTTGAAGTTCCATTACTCCTGAATTTGATTCTCTCAAGTCGGCAACCCACAGCTCTGTGCCATCCCAAGGCATATTTGGATGATTCCAGCTAATCCAAGCGAGTTTGTCACCAGTGGCATTTAGTCGCGGCGAGGCGTAAAAGTCTGCGCCTGTAGCAAGCACTTGAATGTCTTCGCCATTGGTAGTGCTGACTGCAACCAATGTATTGATTGGTTCGCCTGCGCCTGTGTGGTCTTCGCATATACAGATCAGCTTGCCATAGTCACGACTCCACGCAAAGTCGGCAAAGCGCAGCTTGCTGGTTACGGTTAGCTTTTTGGGGGTGCTGTCACTGACTTGGCGATAGATGCCGCGATCGCTAAAGTTAGAAAAATAAATGCGTCCATCGGCAACCAGATATTCGCCGCCGCCATATTCATGGACTTGCGATCGCACACTAAGGTTAGTCGGAGTCATTTCTGTATATTGTGCCGAATCCTGTTCATTGCGATAGCGCATGATCACATTGCGACCACCTTCCGTTGGTCTGCCTTCATTCCAATAGATATCACTGCCATCGGTGGCGATCGCGCCAAGACGGATGCTACTCGAGACGATCAAGTCTGAGCTAATCGGCGATTTCCAAGAACCGTAAGGGGCTTTAGTCATGGGTATAGGCTTAATAGAACTTAATAGCTGATGTTATACCAAATAAAGAAAGCATGGTCAGGTCAATTCATGAATCGCCCTAAATCCTAAGAAGTG
>MNZA01000030.1:0-18651 GCA_001873375.1 Oscillatoriales cyanobacterium CG2_30_44_21 | reverse complement strand
AGCGCCGCCACTCACTTCTTGGGGTTAATATAAGAAAACTGGAGACATTTAAACTGCGAGGAAGTGTCTTATGTCTTGCCAATAACTTTCCAGATCCTTGCCTAGAGCGTGATCATCATCTACTAGCTTTAAGCTCACCTGCGATCGCCCTTTGGCAAATTCTTCACTCAGCACCGATGGCACAACATCATCATGAATCCCATGCAAGATCAAAATTGGGAGCGATCGCTTTAGGCTATCTTCAGAAAAATTCTGGGCATCGGCTATGAACTCATAGTGTAAACTGACGTTCCGTTTCAGTCCGTAATGATAGAATTGCCGCCCGCCCAACTGTTGCCATTCCGCCATATTTTCGATACCGAGGGCTTGAGCGACACGCTGACCAAATCCAAAGGCAGGGGCAAATAAAACCAGTTTCTCCACTAGAGGACTAAGCGCCGCAAGCTGCACTGCTAGAAATCCGCCTAAGCTAGAGCCAATCACGGCGATCGCTTGCCCTTGGGCAAAATATTCACTTTGCAAATAATCTAATTGCTGCGAAAGTGTCACTGTCGAAAAGTCCGCAAGATTGAGATCGGGGATATGGAGGGTTAAGCCCAATTCTGTAAATCGTTGCTGCATATACCGCGCTTTGTAGGAGTGGGGGCTGGAGGCAAAGCCATGTAAGTAGAGATACTGCACTTGAAGTTCATCCTTAGATATGCACAACCATTTTTACGATCGCAGTTTGTGACTATCTGCGTAAGTTTTAACATACAGCGCTTTGCGCTTTCTTCCTGTAAGTTGAATTAACCGCACTCTAAATTTAGCACTGAACTTAGCCTTGATGGATCAACATTCCGCGCCATTACTAGCGATCGCCCAGCATTATCTTGATGTTGACGATGCCCCCTTTTATATGCCAGCCCATAAGCGCGGTCAAAGCATTGATCGCGAATTGCGGATACTCATGGGCGCAAATGTATTTCGTCTTGATTTGCCTGAACTGCCCGATCTTGAAGAGCCAATTGCCATTGCGGAAGAACTAGCCGCCGATGCCTATGGGAGCGATCGCGCTTGGTTTTTGACGAATGGTTCCACTTGCGGCGTGCAAGCGATGTTATTAGCGATTTGTCAGGAAGGCGACAAAATCTTAATTGGGCGCAACTGTCACAAAGCCGCGATCGCGGGTTTAGTACTGAGTGGCGCAAAGCCGATTTATTTGCCCACCGACTACTTGCCAGAATTTGATTTGGATTTGGGCGTGAGTTCCCAAACTTTGGAATTATTTCTGCATCAACATCCTGACGCAAAAGCAGTGATGTTAGTCAGCCCCAACTATTTTGGAGTCTGTGGTGATCTCCAAAAAATGGCAGCGATCGCCCATAGTTTTGAGGTTCTCTTACTGGTCGATGCCGCCCACGGAGCGCATTTGGGCTTTCATCCAGACTTGCCAATTTCTGCACTGCAAGCAGGAGCCGACTTAGTAGTACAGTCCACTCACAAAATGTCAGGAAGCCTTACTCAATCATCAATTTTACATTTGCAAGGCGATCGCGTTAACGCCGCCCAAATTGACCGCACCTTAGAATTATTGCGATCGACTAGTCCCAATTTATTACTGATGATTTCTCTAGACGTGGCTCGGCGACAGATGGCGACACAGGGCAAAGCGTTATTAAGCGAGACATTGCGACTCTCAAGGGAAGTGCGATCGCAATTATCTCAAATTCCCAAATTACGAACCTTCAGCCAAAGGGAAGTTCCCAATCTAGATGAAACTCGCCTAACTGTAATGGTTAATCAATTGGGAATTACGGGTTTTGAAGTTGATCAATACTTCCATGAACAATTAAATGTCATGGCAGAGATGCCCACCTTAACCCAGTTAGTATTTAGCTTCAGCATTGGCAATACTCAAACAGATTGCGATCGCCTAATTGCCGCATTTCAAAAATTAGATAATCAAGAGTGTGGCGCTTCGCGCCACACTCTTGATTGTTTGGTGATTCCACACTCTCAGCTCACTCCTCGCCAAGCCTATTTTGCTAAAAGTATTCGCGTTAATCTCGATCAAGCGATCGGGAGGATCAGCGTCGAGTCGCTTTGTCCCTATCCCCCGGGGATTCCCTTAGTTTGTATCGGTGAAGAAATTACTGGGGAAGTTGTGGAGATTTTACAAGCAATTTTGCGAGCGGGTGGTGTGGTGAATGGAGCTAGCGATCGCAGTCTTGAGACAATCTTAGTAATCGAATAGATAGCTTTCCTTGTAAGCTTCTAAGACCCTCACCCCTAGCCCCTCTCCCAAAAGGGGAGAGGGGAACAAGAAATTAAATTAAGCTTCCTCCCCCTCTCCCAAAAAGGGAGAGGGGACTGGGGGGGTGAGGGCTTTTAGCCTTTAAGCCAAGCTTCGGTGGCAATACCTAATTTGCTAGCCGTATCAATTAATTGATGCAACTCCAGATTAGAAATATTTTCGCAAAGATTGGCTTCGATATGAATTGGTTGCTTTTCGACAGTTTCCAAATCAAGAATTTGTCTGCCAAGGATGCATTGGGGCGCAATTTTAGCGGACAGATAATTTAAGAAAGCCTCTTGGGGAAGATTGAGATTGAGCTTTAAATTTAGGCGATCGCTAATAATTAAAGCCTCTTCAATTTGATTGAGATAGTCAAACAAAATCTTCTCATCAAGATTGGGATTGCCAGCAAGATCCTTGATCTGTTTGAGAATGTAATTCTCAAGGATTTTGGCATCTCCGATATGCGTGAACTTGCAACCCAGATTAATTGCCTCCATCGCCACTGCATCTAGCCCGACATTGGGCAGGGTTGCCCCTGTTTCTAGTCGTTCTAATTCTGCGGTAAGTCGATTATTAAGCACAATATCGGCGGCGACTTGTAGCTCACGCGGCACAGGCAGATCGTCACGGCGGAAAGAAATCAAAATACCGTAATTATCGCGGTAGACCTGCTCGTATAGCTGATCAAGTCTGGTCAAAGTCTCATCCGCAAGCATCCGTAAAATTTTGTGGCGCTCTTCGGCAAAGAGGTGGTGCAGATTAAACTGCTCTCCACTGAAGTTATTTGCCATTGCCAAAATTACTGCCGCCGTATTAGCGTGCTTCAGCACTTTAAACAATGTCGCCTTGATCTCTTCGTATTCGCGGCGACCCGTAAAGGGCTGAATACAGCAATGGAAGTCATCGCCGCCCAAATGCAGCACCGCAAAAATATAAATTACTGATTCCTGCGTGATCCCTGAAACTAAATTAATCTGCCCGATCGCCAAGGACATCGAGCCAATTCGTTGCAGTTGATAGTCTTGTTGTTGGATCTGATAGCAATAAATTTGCTGTGATTTAGCGTAATTGCCCAATGTGGAACTTAGGGCATACTGAGCCGCCACTTGAGCAAGGGTGATCCGATTAGTGACTACCTGCTCTCGATACAGTCCTGCCCCATCCTTAAATTCGGCTAGGTTACTGGGTGATTTTGCCATGCGCTTGATAAATTCATCTTCAAGCAATACCCCAGCCACATCGGCGGCTAGCTCGATCGCCCTCGCAGCATAGCGCAAAATCTGCACTGTCTCAGGACGTGATAGCTCTTCAAAAAACCAGCCACAACTGGTAAACATCAACAGCGCATGACGTTGCATTTCCAAAAGGCGCAGAGCATCAATGCGTTGGGCAGAAGTGGAAACCTTGTCGCCACATTGCTGCTCAAAAAATTTCTCCAAAATTGGCGAATTTTCAGCGATGCCATCGCGCAAGGAATATTGCAGCACCTCGATATAGCGATCGCGGGCTTCCCAAGGATCATTAAAATATTTGCGCCCAATATCAACATATACAGCCGCAAGGCGATCGCGTAGCCAGTTAAGACTATCGCGCAATGGTCGCCGCCACAGCAACTGATAGCCAGAGCCTTCGCCACCACAGCCGCAACCACCTTGCCAGCGATCGACACCGTGGGCGCAACTCCAAGCTGTCACCGACTTTAACTCCACTTCCCACGTTGGCGGGAACAGACTCAAGTAATGGGCATAGTTGGTGACATTCCAGCCACGCTTAGGAAATTCTTCGACAAAAGCATAGGAAAGGGTCTTTTCGGTAAAGTGCTTATGATGCCCAAAGGTTTCACCATCGGTTGCCACAGACACTACCTGATGGGGACGCCGATCATTCCGCACTGCTTGAGCCAAACGCTTGGCAAAATTGCTGGAACTCCCTAACAGATCGCCAAAGCCCATATCCCTTGAAATGGGTCCATCATAGAAAAACATATCCACATAAGCATCGGTATTTGCAGGTAAATGGAACTGCCCTAGCTCCGATACGTTACTGCTATTGCTATTGTGGCGGCGCAAATGGCAACGATAGGCACGGTTGGGATCAATTTGCGCCCCACCCACTTCTTGCCATGATGGATTGGGATTGTTTTCAGTGGGGATCAGCCGACAGCGCTGTGCCTGTGATGGAGCCAGCACAATAAACTTGATCCCTTCGAGAGCCAGAGCTTCCAGAGTCTCATAGTCAACTGCTGTTTCCGCCAGCCACATTCCCTCGGGTTCGCGCCCAAATCTCGATACAAAGTCCGCTTTGCCCCAACGGATTTGGGTTAACTTATCACGCCAGTTTGCTAAGGGCATGATGATGTGGTTATAAACTTGGGCGATCGCATTGCCATGTCCATTCAGGCGATCGGCACTGCGCTTATCGGCATCAATAATTGCTTGATAGGTATCGCGATCGTGAAATTCCATCCATGAGAGCAGCGTTGGTCCCATGTTAAAACTCATATATTCGTAGTTGTTGACAATCTTGACGATTTTGCCATCGTGACGCTCAATCCGCGAGAATGCATTGGGACGGTAGCATTCATGGTGAATTCGGGCATTCCAGTCATGGAAAGGAGCGGCGCTCTCTTGGCGCTCGATCGCATTTAGATAAGGGTTTTCACGGGGAGGCTGATAAAAATGCCCATGAATCGTAACATAAATTCCTGAATCAGTAGGGCGCTGGACATTAGGCGCAGAAACAGCAGCAGCAACATTCACGAAAATCTTCCCCTACAGGGCAAACAACATTTGCTAACCATCTTGACAGATGCTTTTAATAGTTTGCAAGGAAATATAAAAAAGTTTTAAGAATTTTTTCTTCTTCAGTATTTTAAAACCCAATAATTAGGGATGCGGCGCTTCGCGCCGCACCCTTAAATTATGGCATTAACATACTTGACGCACCCATCATCCCCCAACCCCTTCTCCCGCAAGAGAAGGGGAGAAATATTAGATTTCTTGTTCCCCTCTCCTGCGGGAGAGGGGCTAGGGGTGAGGGCTTAGCGCTCTGGTGTGTCAAGTATATGAACGCCTAAATTATTGAGTTCTGAACTAAGCGCATTGCGCTCTAACCCAATTACAACCAATCCTCATCGTCTTCATAGGAAACTCTCGTATTAGGTCGGCGGCGATCATCTTCATCCTTGCCCCGCTTATTGCGACTAGCAAAGCTACCGATGCTTTCTAGGATGCCGCCAAATAGATCATCATCCTCGTCATCATAATTTTCTTCATCTTCCGCATAAAGCTCACTCGATAGGGCATAGAGCGCCTCTTGCAGTCCCGACTGAGCGCGATCAATGAGGGCATCATCTTCTTTGGCAATCGCATCTTTGAGCTTTTTAATCAACTCCTCAATTTGCTTACGCCTTTCATAGCTAAGCTTGTAGCCATAATTTAAAGATAGTTCCTTGAGTTGCCGCGATGCTCCAACCGCCAGATTTTCGGCACGGTTGAATTTTTCAATGCGTTCCCGCTTAGCGCGATCGCGATCAGCAAACTGCTCCGCCTCCGTGACCATCCGCTGCACTTCTTTTTCATCGAGGGTCGAAGCACCTTTAATCGTGACGCGGCGCTCTACACCTGTGCGGCGATCGCTAGCCGTCACCGCCAAAATGCCATCCGTATTTAGGTCAAAGGTGACATCTACCTGCGCTACGCCGCGAGGCTGTGGGTCAAGTCCACTGAGTTTAAAACGTCCTAGTGACTTGTTGTATTCTGCCAAGTCCCGCTCACCTTGGATCACATGAACCTCCACGGAGGTTTGATTGTCTTCGGCGGTGGTAAACAATTCCATTTTGCGACAGGGAATTGTCGTGTTTCTGGGAATTAGACGCTTGACCACGCCGCCCGAAGTTTCTACACCCAAAGACAATGGCGTCACATCTAGCAGCAATACATCTTTGATCTCGCCTGATAAAATTGCTGCCTGAACTACAGCACCGATCGCCACAACTTCATCGGGATTTACACTTTGACTGGGCGGCTTACCGATCGCCCGCTCTACCATTTCCTGTACGGCGGGGATGCGGGTCGATCCGCCCACTAGCACCACTTCATCAATTTGACGAGGGCTAATCTGGGCATCGCGCAACACCCGATCTAGGGGGACTTGGAGACGCTCTAATAAATCGATACTTAACCGCTCAAATTGCGATCGCTTTAAATTTGTTTCCAGATGTAAAGGACCTTCAGTTGTCGCCGTAATAAAGGGCAAATTAATTTCCGTCACGCCCACTGTGGACAGCTCGATCTTCGCTTTTTCGGCAGCCTCAGTCAGTCTTTGCAAAGCTTGGCGCTCTTTGCGGAGATCCACACCATCGGACTTGAGAAATTCTTCAGCCAGATAATTCACAATTTGGCGATCGAAGTCATCACCGCCCAACTGAGTATCGCCAGTGGTCGCCTTTACTTCAAATAGCCCATCGCTGACCTCTAGCACTGACACATCAAACGTACCGCCCCCAAGGTCAAACACTAAAATCTTTTTATTAGATTTCTTATCTAATCCATAGGCTAAAGATGCCGCCGTTGGCTCATTTAAAATCCGCTTAACTTCAATCCCCGCGATTCGCCCTGCATCCTTGGTGGCTTGCCGTTGCGAGTCATTAAAATAAGCGGGAACTGTAATTACTGCGCCCGTAACTGGTTCGCCCAAATAGCGACTTGCCTCATCTACGAGCTTGCGAATTACCATCGCCGATATTTCTTCGGGGGCAAAGTCTTTTTCGAGTCGTGGGCTACGAATTTTGATATTGCCTAACTCATCTCGGCGCACAGTGTAAGGAACTCGCTTGGTTTCAGCCGACAGCTCACTATGCTTGCGCCCAATAAAACGCTTAACAGAATAAAAAGTATTGTCTGGATTTAGCACAGCCTGTCGCCGCGCCATTTGACCGACCAGCCTTTCGCCATCTTTGGTAAAACTCACAACTGAGGGGGTGGTACGGCTACCTTCTGAGTTCGCAATTACTATGGGCTTGCCGCCTTCCATAACGGCTACCACAGAGTTTGTCGTACCCAAGTCAATACCTACAATTTTACCCATGCTTGACGTATATACCTCTTCGCTTCCCAAGACTGCCCTAAGGCTTAGCTTAACAATTTTTGATTTTGCTTTAATTCCTTAATATCCTATCTCTAAATTTAACCCTATGGGCAAAGACCCCATAATCAGCGCTTCTCATACCAAATCAAGAAATGGCGTAGCCATTTCTTGATTGAACCCTAGAGAAATTTTCAAGCATCGCGTCTTCGCCGCGATGCTTGAAAATTTCTCTAGGGTTCAAAGTCTCAAACTAAAAAAGTGCGGCTAAGCCGCGCTTTTTTAAATTTATAGCCATATTCACTTGAATTAGGGCAAACCAAAACTCAAGAAGCGCCGCCACTCGCTTCTTGGGTTTTGTATCCTAACAAGACTGACTACAGCTATATTTGGAAATTATACTTTTCTCAGCGATCGCTCAAATTGACTGCGATTTTCAAACACTTGAAACAAGTTTCTTAGGGATGTGACATCTAGTAAAAAAGATACATACTCGCTGATGGAACAAAGAGCAAACTTGCAGCCAATGGCTTTAGCGCTTCTGAGGGCAAAAATCAAAGCGCCGAGTCCAGAACTGTCCATCTGCTTGAGATACTTGAGATCGATGAGCAGCACATCGGGCTTACTGTCTAGTACCTGACTAGCCTGTTCCCGAAAATGGTTGGTACTTGTGGCATTGAGATAGCCTGTTGGTTGAATGATTTCGATACGCATTTTTCCAATTCTCCCTTCCCCTAGCGAGGCAACATAAAATTTATAAATATCAATACAGCCTGTTGAGGCTTTAGGTAGTTCAGAGAAATTTTGAGAAGCGGCGCTCCGCGCCGCTTCTCAAAATTTCTCTGAATTTTAATTAAGCGCAAAGCACTGTAATTGAAAGATATTGAGTTTTGAAAAATTTGTTAAAAGGCTTTTTTAGCTGGGCTTTTAATAAGTTTCTCGAACAGCGCAAACCGCCATATGTCGTAAGCGGTTGTAAAAATCTTTGAAAATGTCTGGATAAAAACCAATCTTTCTGTTGCTAACATCCTACTGTTAACTTATTGCCTAAGATCACTCAAAAGTTATAAGAAATGGTCTTTAAAAGTTATAAGAAAGTTATTAATTGTCAGATACAGCGCCAAGTGCTGGGTTTCATTAGCTGACTTGCCCGCTTTGCGGGCGAGTCAGCCTTTGCGCTTAGCTACTTTCGGGAAACCGACTTGCGATCGCGTAAGTACCAGCGCCAAGGGATATCTACTCCCTGCGTCAGCCCGATGCGGGTAGTTTGAAAAATTGACTCATCAAAACTAGGCGATCGCCCCTCAATCCATAGATCAAAATTTGGCTCTAGGGTAATTCCATCAAGTTGACGATCAATTTTGAGTAATTTGCATAGTTTGCCAGGTCCCGCCCCTATGCGATGGGGCTTGTCCTTGGGATTGTGCCAACTTGGTAAGCGATCGCACTCAATGGCACGAATTAGCACCGCGCTACAAAAGCCAGCGCGATCGGTGACTATATTTACGCAGTGATAAATTCCATAAATTAAATAGACATAAACCGATCCCGCCTCCCCAAAAATTGCCTTGTTGCGTTCTGTCTTCCGCCGATAGCCATGACAAGCAGGATCAGTTGCATCATAGGCTTCAGTCTCCACAATCAAGCCGCGATATTCCTGACTTGCAATGCGTCTCACCAAATTACAACCCAGTAGTTCGGGCGCAACTTCATAGGCAGGACGCGCAAAAAAAGACTTTTCTAAAATCATAAAACAGTAAATCAAAACCCAATAAGCGAGGGGGGCAGAGCTTTGCGCCGCCCCCCTCGCTTATTGGGTTTGAGTACAAAGCGCTTTAGGGACAATTAACCCAACTACTAACACCGTCTAGCCAAAATTCTTTTTTCCAGATCGGCACTTGCATCTTTAAAGTATCGATCACAAATCGACAAGCCTCAAAAGCTTCGGCTCGGTGGGGCGAACCCACCGCAATCAATACACTAATTTCCCCAATCTTGAGCTTGCCCAGCCGATGATGAATGACTACCGATGTAATACTTGAAAATTCTTGGTGAGCGCGATCGCTGATCTCTTGAAAAACCTGCAAAGCCATCGGCTCGTAAGCTTGATAGTCTAAATAATCAACCCTTCTTCCACCCGTTTGATCGCGTACCATCCCGCTCATTAACACAATCGCCCCATTGCTAGAGTGATCGGCGATCGCATAGACCTCATTTACATTGAGGAAATCGTAAGTCAGGCGAAAGCTGCTAATCATAAATTTGGGAAATGCAATGGTTTTCGCCGCCAGATGGGAGAACCCATTGCATTAAAAAAGTATTTTTAATTAATCTTCGTGTTCTTCAAACTGGTCTACTAACTGCTTGTTAGGTGGACCAAATGCCACATATATCGCATAGGCAGTCAAACACATTACACTTACAGCGACAGTTATCGCGATCGAAGTTGCATTTTCCATAAGTTGAACCAGTAATATTTAAGTTATTGTTAAATA
Organism: Oscillatoriales cyanobacterium CG2_30_44_21; assembly: GCA_001873375.1. GTDB lineage: Bacteria > Cyanobacteriota > Cyanobacteriia > Pseudanabaenales > Pseudanabaenaceae > Pseudanabaena. The sequence continues at coordinate 8,790 of MNZA01000030.1, read as the reverse complement.
TAATTATACTATCTTGTAACAATTCCTTTAAGAAGACAAATTTATGTCACAACGTACTAGGCTTGGCGATATTCTCAGACCTCTCAATGCAGAATACGGTAAGGTTTCTCGCGGTTGGGGAACTACCCCAATTATGGCTGTATTCATCGCCCTATTCCTTGTATTTCTGGTCATTATTCTCCAGCTTTACAACTCCTCCCTATTGCTTGATGGAGTCAACCTCAACTGGGGTGGCTGATTTTTAGCTCTTCCAGATAAATGAAAGGCACGCAAAGCGTGCCTTTCATTTATCTACAAAAGCGCAAAGCGCTGTAAACTTCTCGTAAACTTGAGGTCATTGTCAAATAATGAATATTTTTGGTGTCGGCTTGCCCGAAATGATTCTGATTATGCTTGTGGCTTTACTGGTTTTTGGCCCCAAAAAACTGCCAGAAATTGGACGCAGCATGGGCAAAGCTATTAAAGGATTTCAAGATGCTTCACGGGAATTTGAGTCAGAATTTAAGCGCGAAGCTGATCGGATGGAGCAAGTTACCTTACAGGTCGATCCCCCCACACCCAATGTTGCTCCCGCCCCTATAAAAACTGGCGCGGCGACCTTAGACAGTCCCGCAGAAGTTGCGATCGCAGAAGTTAAGGCTGTGACAACTGCGGATGCTTGATTCGATTCAACTTATTGTGGGATTGGGAAACCCTGGAACCGAGTATGAGCGAACTAGACACAACATTGGTTTTATGGCGGTTGATCGCTTGGCAAATTTTTGGAATGTGTCTTTAGGCAAAGAAAAGCGATTCTACGGCATTTTTGGTGAAGGGCGCTTGTCTAGCCAATTGGTATCTAGCGGCAAGATTCGCTTGCTCAAACCAACTACCTATATGAACGTATCAGGGCAATCGGTACGCGCCTGTGCCGATTGGTTTAAATGTTCTCCCGAAAATATCTTGGTAATCTATGACGATATGGACTTACCGCTTGGCAAATTGCGGTTAAGACCCTCTGGCTCGGCGGGAGGTCACAATGGTATGAAGTCGATTATTTCTCACCTTGGCACGCAAAATTTCCCGCGACTGCGCCTTGGCATTGGTCGCGGTGGACATGGTGATCTGACGACTAAAGTTAACCAAAATGTCACTAATCATGTTTTGGGCGGTTTCTCGGCTAAGGAAACCAAAGCGCTCCCTGAAATCTTGAGTCTAGGCGAATCTGTCGTGACTAGCATTCTCAAGGACGGATTAGCAAAGGCAATGAGCCTTTACAACAGTTACAGTATCGAAGTTTGAAACTTTTTTTGTAACTGCTACATAATTGCGATCGCCATCAGGGTAATCTTAAATTAAGTGCTTCGCCATAGAATAAAAAACTAATATTTGATGTCGCGGCGAAGCTGCGACATCAAATATTAGTTTTAAGTTAAATCGCGAAACCCTAGGTGCTAACAAGCCCAATTGATCATGTGGGAAAGTTTTAAGGATTGAAATGAAGTCATATTTGGCGGCTGCCGTACAAATGACCAGTGTCTCAGACGTAGACAAGAATCTTGCTCAAGCTGAAGATTTGATACAACTGGCGGTTAATCGAGGTGCAGAATTAGTATGTCTGCCAGAGAATTTTTCTTATTTGGGAGACGAAACCGAAAAGACCAGACGCTCCCAAGAAATTGCCCAAAAAAGTGAGAAATTTTTAATCACAATTGCTCAACGTTACCAAATCCTACTGCTTGGTGGCGGATTCCCTGTGCCAGTAGCGGTTCCTGATAATGCATCCCCGATCAAGATGTACAACACGGCTTTACTAGTCGGTCGTGAAGGCGAGGAGCTAGCTCGATATCGCAAGATGCATTTGTTTGATGTCAACCTTCCCGATGGCAATATTTATCATGAGTCAGCGACTGTCCTTGCGGGTACAGAGTCTCCGCCCGTGTACAGTTCTGAAAAATATGGCAACCTCGGTCTATCGGTTTGCTATGACGTAAGGTTTCCCGAACTTTATCGTTATCTATCGCAAAATGGAGCAAATGTTTTATTTGTGCCTGCGGCTTTTACTGCGTTTACAGGTAAGGATCACTGGCAAGTTTTATTACAAGCGAGAGCGATCGAAAATACTAGCTATGTGATCGCCCCTGCTCAAGTGGGAATGCATACACCGCGCCGTCAGTCCCATGGTCACGCCATGATTGTTGACCCTTGGGGAATCGTCTTGGCAGATGCAGGCGATCGCACTGGTGTGGCGATCGCGGAAATTCAACCCTCACGCATCGATCAAGTTCGCCGCCAGATGCCATGTCTACAACATCGCACTTTTGCTTGCTAATTATTTTGCTTCGCCTGCGTATCAGGCGAAACAAAATAATTAGCTACTTAAACTAATTTTGAGATGTTCAGCACCCAAGGCGCTGAACATCTCAAAATTGCTGACTAAGTTCTGTATGTACTAAGATTGTGTAAAACAAAGAATCAAAATATGGTGATGCGGCATCGCCGCATCACCATATTTTGACTCCACAGCTTTTGCAAATTCCCCTCTGGCACAAGCAATTATGCAATCATTTCCAGTGCTTGGTAACACGATCCGCCCTCTGCAACACCGCGATCTCGAGATCATTCAGCGATTTGCTGCGCCCCACGATCTTGAGCAGATTGCTGTCAGCGACCTTAGTGGCTGTCGGAGTCGTCAAAAAATTAGTCTCCACCAACTCGCCAGTTGGTTGCCTGCTCCTGTGCAAACTCTGCTTAATCCCTATGTTCGTTCCTATGTGTCCGAATATAACGGGACTATTCAAGGATTTATTAGGGTTTCACCCTTTAATAACAACAGTAGTACTTGGCAAATTGATCGCGTCGTTGTCTTGCCCGAAGCCCAGAATGGACAGCATCATGTGGGTACGCAGCTAATTCGTTACTGCTTAGAGTCATGCCTTGAAGCCAGAACATGGGTATTGCAGGTTGACATCAATCAAAAAGATACGATCGCCCTCTATCGCCAAAATGGTTTCCAACCCCTAGCGCAATTTACAGATTGGGAAATAGCTGCGGAGAGCCTGCGGGAGCTAGCCCAACATTCTCCCGATTTGCCAAATCTGATGCCTGTGAGTAACGCTGATGCTAGCCTGCTCTATCAACTGGACACGGCGGCGATGCCACCGCAGATCCGTCAAGTCTATGACCTAAATGTGGATGACTTTAGGGCGAAGACCCTTGATAAGCTGATCAATCATGGTTCGTTGTTGATTAACCAACTCCAAGATATTTCTGGTTATGTCTATGAGCCGCAACGCAAAGCTGCGATCGGCTATTTTTATTTGCTACTGCAACGCCCTACTGTAAATCAACCTGATGAAAAGCTAGTCCATCACTGCCAGCTTACGGTGCATCCTGCTTACACTTGGCTCTATCCTGAACTAACTTCCCAGATCGCGCAGATTGTTATCAAACAATCTCCTGAGAATCTGTCCGAAAATGCTACGCTGCAACTGTCTTCGGCTGATTATCAACCAGAGCGTGAAGATTATTTAGAGAGAATTCAAGCTCAGCGACAAGGACATTCGTTGCTAATGGCGCGATCAGTATGGCATAAGATTCGTGAGGCAAAACCTGTGCTTGACGGCTTACATCTGTCGAAAATGCTGTCAGGATTGCAACCTACTCAAAAGCCTATTCCTGGCAGGATTGATAATTTGCCCCATCAACATACGGATGAAATTATCTAGCTGTGCCGTAATTTAAAAAGCCGAATTTTTGGTGGCGCGGCTTCGCCACGACACCAAAAATTCGGCTTTTTAAATAGGGTGATGCGGCGCTTTGCGCCGCATCACCCTATTCGGTTTTAATCGTGAAAGTGTGTTAACACTTTTATGAATTGGTATTATTTGGTTAGTAAGTTTATGTATAAGATGTACCTGAATTGCGATTAGGCAATTTGATTTTGGTTCAATTTATACAAAATGAAGATCCACAAGATCGCTACGATTAAGCATTGGATATTTAAGCATTAGATGCATCTTTAGAAGCCCTTGACTATGAAAATTCTCAAAATTCAGACATTACGTGGTCCAAATTTTTGGAGTATCCAGCGACATCAGCTCGTGGTTGTACGACTAGATTTAGAGGATTTTCAAGTACAGCGTACTAGTTTTTATCACAACCTATGCAAAGTATTGCCTAGCTTTGAAGGTGGCACTCTCGCTCAGCGCTCAGATATAGACGATGCTCAGTTCCTAGCTGAGGTTGTCAAAGACATTGCGATCGCCATGCAAGGCTATGTGGGCATGAAAGTAGACTTTGGTAAGGTTAAGCCGACCGTTGAGCCAAATATCTATCAGATCGTTTTTGAATATAAGACTGAAGGGGCAGGGCGCTACGCGGCGCGGGCTGCGGTCAGGATCTGTACTACCATTCTCGACACAGGAACCTATGCCACCCATGAGTTACAGGAAGACCTCAAAGATTTGCGGGATATTCGCCTTGATGGTCAGCTAGGGCCAAGTACTGAATCGATTGTGGCTGAGGCTAAAGTTAGAAATATTCCTTGGTTAGAATTGGGTAGTCGCGCCATGATCCAGTTGGGGTATGGGGTTTACCAAAGTCGGATTCAGGCGACTCTGTCCAACAAGACGGGTATCTTAGCGGTTGAGCTAGCCTGTGACAAAGAAGGAACTAAGAGTATCTTGAGAGCATCGGGTATCCCTGTGCCTAGAGGTACGACGATCCGATCTCCTAAGTATCTTGAAGATGCGATCGCTGAAGTGGGCGGTTTCCCGATTGTAATTAAGCCTCTCAATGGTAATCACGGCAGAGGGATCACCATTGATGTCGTTACTTTTAAAGAAGCACTTGATGCCTTTGATATGGCTCAAGAAGTCTCCGAAGAAGTAATTATTGAGCGTTTTCATACGGGTCGAGATCACCGCATATTGGTGATTAACGGTAAATTTGTGGCTGTAGCGGAGCGAGTTCCTGCCAACGTCACGGGTGATGGAGTTTCTAGTGTTTCCCAATTAATTGAAATTACCAATCAAGACCCACGGCGCGGCGATGGTCACGACAATGTGTTAACCCGCGTTGAGATTGATCGCACTAGCATGGATATTCTTGCTAAGCAGGGATTTACTCTAGAGTCTGTTCCGCCCAAGGGACAGGTTTGCTATCTCAAGGCGACAGCAAACCTAAGTACTGGTGGTGTGTCGGTGGATCGTACTGATGAAATTCATCCTGAAAATATTTGGTTGGCGGAAAGGACTGCCAGAATTATTGGGCTAGATATTGCGGGAATCGATATGGTTACCGAAGATATTTCTAAGCCTGTGCGGGAGACGGATGGGGCGATCGTCGAGGTGAATGCGGCTCCAGGATTTAGAATGCACACTGATCCTAGCATTGGGAAATCCCGCAATGTTGCTGCTCCTGTGATTGAGATGCTATTTCCCGCAGGAGCGCCGACCCGAGTGCCAATCGTGGCAATTACGGGTACAAATGGCAAAACTACTACGACTCGATTAACTGCTCACATCTTTAAGCAAACTAGTAAGCGCGTCGGCTATACCACCACAGACGGTATTTATATCGGTGAGTGCCTTGTTGAAAAAGGTGATACGACTGGCCCTTACAGCGCTCAAGTTATTCTGCGTGATCCTACGGTGGAAGTTGCCATATTAGAGACTGCTAGAGGCGGCATCTTGCGATCAGGTCTGGGTTTTGATGGTTGCGATGTGGGTGTGGTGATGAATGTGCAAGCAGATCATCTTGGCATTGGTGACATTGATACGATTGAAGACTTAGCAAGACTAAAGAGTACAGTTGTTAAAACGGCTTTACCCAGTGGATTTGCGATCTTAAATGCTGAAGATCCGCTTGTAGTGGCGATGACGAAAGAAGTGCAGTCTCAAATTGCTTACTTCAGCATGAATCCCGAATTGCCTCTAATTAAGTCCCATGTGTCTCAAGGTGGGTTGGCGGCTGTCTATGAGGACGGCTATTTGACAATTCTCAAAGGCGATTGGAAATTAAGGATTGAGGAAGCGGTTAATGTGCCACTAACTCTGGGCGGTCGGGCTGCTTTTAATATTCAAAATGCGCTGGCGGCAAGTTTAGCTGCCTTTACTCAGGATGTACAGATTGAGCAGATTCGTCAGGGCTTAGCCACCTTCATTGCTTCGAGCGAGCAGACTCCAGGACGGATGAACCTGTTTGATTTGGGCAAATATCATGCCTTGGTGGACTATGCCCATAATCCTGCGGGATTTAAAGCGATCGCCGATTTCATTAAAAAATGGGAAGGAGATGCAGTCGGTGTGATCGGCGCTCCAGGCGATCGCCGTGATGAGGACATTATTGAGCTAGGACAGCTAGCGGCCAAGATGTTCAGCAGAATCTTTATTAAAGAAGATAAGGATTTGCGGGGTCGAGAGCCTCGAGTTGTCGCCGATCTTTTGCGTCAAGGGGTGCAAGAAATTGATAGTAATATCCTTTGCATTACAATTCTTGACGAATCCGAAGCGATCATAGCCGCCTTGGATAGCGCCCCTCAAAGTAGCCTTGTTGTTGTATTTCCTGACAAAGTGGATTCAGCTATTGCTATTATTGAAGCGCGAAAGTCTAAGTTGTTATCGTAAAGTCTGCCTATGCCGCGTGTAATTTGTCTCGGCGAAGTTTTAGTTGATCAGATTGCCGAAGATATTGGCGTTCCTTACGAGCAGGTCAGTTCTTGGAAGCCATATTTTGGCGGAGCACCTGCCAATGTCGCCTGTGGGCTGGCTAAACTAGGAACGCCCGTTAGCTTGATTAGCTGCGTTGGTCAAGATGAGGTGGGAGCTGATCTGTTGCGACAGTTGGGAGCGGCAGGTGTCGAGACATCTGGCGTACAGGTGCATCCAAATTCTACGACTCGTCAAGTCTATGTCACGCGAGATATTCTTGGCGATCGCAGTTTTGATCGATTTAATGGCGATAGTGACACTGTTTTTGCTGATACCTTGATGTCGCCTGAGCATCTGCCTGAACACTTGTTTGCAGATGCCAAGTTTTTGGTGATGGGAACTTTGGGATTGGCAAGTCCTCAAACATCAAGGGCGATCGCCAGAGCTTTGAAATTAGCTGATCAGTATTTTGTGAAAGTTGTTATTGATATCAATTGGCGAGCGATGTTTTGGAAAAGCCCCGAACATATCGTCAAATTGCTGCCGATTTTATTAAAGAATACTGACTTTCTAAAATTAACTGAAGACGAGTCAAATCTACTATTTAAGTTAGTTAGTCCTGCGGCGATCGCCCAAGCCTATAGTCATTTGGAAGGAATTCTGATCACTAATGGCGACAAAGACTGCCGTTACTACCTAGGAGAGCGTCAGGGTAAGCATCCTGTCTATCCAGTTCATTCTATTGATACGACTGGTGCGGGTGATTCTTTTTTAGCAGCCTTTATTCATAAAATCTATCACCGCCCACTTACAGATTTGCTTGATCCCCAGTTTGCTGAGGAAGTAGTTGGTTATGCCTGTGCCGCAGGAGCTTTGACTACACTAGATATGGGTGCGATCGCTGCTCAACCTAATGATCAACAAATCCGTGAATTTTTGGCTATTCGTAACAATAAACATTAATTTTTTTAGCGATGTAACTGTGGGCGCTTTGCGCCCACAGTTACATCGCTAAATTCATATCAGGCTGCGAGGTTAAGCATATGGAAGAATTATTAGAACTTCGGAAATTGCTGATTGGTGGCAATATTTCTGATGCTTTGCTCTTGGTGGAGGAGATGACGGAGATGAGCAAAGATGACAAGCTCAATAAGATCTTCAGTTTTAGTATTATCGTTTTGCTGCATTTAATTAAACAATCTGCGGAAAAGAGATCAACGCGATCATGGGAAATGTCGATCTCTAACTCCGTTAAACAAATTCAGCGATCAAATAAACGGCGTAAAGCTGGTGGCAGCTACTTAACTCAAGCTGAGATCCGAGAAACTCTCGAAGATGCCTATGAAACCGCCTTAAATCAAGCTTCTTTAGAGGTGTTTGAGGGTAGATATGAAGCTTCGGCAATCGGATCTATGCTTGATCGCAATGCCATTATTGATCGGGCGATCTCCTTAATATTGGATAGTGACAGCTAGATCAAAAGTTTTGCTACAATCTGCTCACAAAGTAAATATTAACCATGCAGTCTCTATCCTTACCCACTTGGATCATTCACATTTCTAGCGTTATTGAGTGGAGCTTGGCGATTTGGCTGATCTGGCAATATGACAAACAACATCCAAATCGCGGCTGGCGTAACTTAGCTTGGGCGATGTTTCCTGCTCTTGTGAGTGCTATGTGCGCGGTAACTTGGCACTTTTTTGAAAATGCTGACTCGCTAGAATGGCTGGTAACAGTCCAAGCAGCTTTGACCGTCATCGGCAATACGACATTGGCGATCGCTGCTTATTTTATTTGGAAAATTGCTCGTACAGAAACACAAAGTTAGTTATTGATGCTGGGCTTAGCCCAGCATCAATAACAGGATGAAATTATGCCCAAAGAAGCCTTATTTGGATTATCTTTATTTCCTTACCTCGCATTCCTCTGGTTTGCAACTAAATCGCAGCAATTTCCGAAGCTGGGGCTATGGGGCTTTTACGGCACATTAGTTTTTGTGGCAATTACAATTCCTGCGGGACTTTATGCTCAGATTCATTATGGTGAAGTTTTAGCCAATGTTGATTGGTTGCATGGTAGTGCTGAATCATTTTTAACAATGACCAATATTTTGTTAGTCATAGGCTTTAAAAATGCGCTTAAAACCAAATAGGGAGAG
>MNZA01000269.1 GCA_001873375.1 Oscillatoriales cyanobacterium CG2_30_44_21 | reverse complement strand
TCAAAGTCTCGAAAAAACCTCTGTAATCTCTTGTAGTGCGATTCAACTTTGGCTTTGCCGCTAAATCCTGTGGCGATTTCCCCTAGGTTTACTGTCTTTACTCGCATTAGCGCGGTCAAGAATATCGACACAAAAGACAGTCTTGCCGCATTCCAAGGCAGATGTTGCTGTAATTTTTCGCGGAATAGGTTAATCTCTTCCATAGGGGTTTTACGGATGCTGTAGTTATCTTCTATAAAACCCCTTCCTGTCTATCTTTGCAACTTTTTGTCCTGTACTAAGTTAAAAAACAAAGAAAGTTGTTCCGCCCGCGTAGCGGGCGGAACAACTTTCTTTGTTTTTAGGTTACTTATGCCTAGCTACTTATGACAGCAATTGCTGTCATAATTTATGGAAATGCTGAATGGAAAACAGTCTTAACTCTATGGAAACTAATATTCCTAACGATAATCAACTAACGATCGCACAGGCGATCACCAATCTTCAGCGTGATGATCTAGGATTGCGGGTTTATGCGGCTTGGTGGCTAGGACGCTTTCGGGTCAATATTCCTGAAGCAATTGATCTGTTGATCATTGCGTTACAGGATGAAGCCGATCGCACTGAGGCGGGGGGCTATCCACTAAGGCGTAATGCGGCGAGAGCCTTGGGGAAACTAGGCGATTGCCGCGCAGTTGATGCGTTAATTCAGTCTTTAGATTGTGAGGACTTTTATGTGCGTGAGGCTGCCGCTCAATCCTTGGAAATGTTAGGCGATCGCGCCTGTATTCCTAAATTGAGCGAATTAATCCAATCCGACAAACTTGATTCTATCCCTTTAGAATCCATTGATGTAGCACAGCCTTTTGATGCCTATCTTGAAGCTTTAGGCAGTTTGGGAGCCGTTGAATGTATTGTTGATATCCTGCCTTTTTTGGAACATCCAATTCCTCGCGTTCAGTATGCCGCCGCCAGAGCGATGTATCAATTGGAAGCCAACCCTGAAATAGCCAGTCAATATGGCGATCGCCTTGTAGCAGCTTTGCATAATCGTGACTTGCAACTACGGCGGACAGTGTTGGCAGATTTGGGAGCGATCGGCTATCTGGGGGCGGCGGAGGCGATCGCCAATACGATGGCAGAAAATAGCCTCAAGTTAATTTCTCTTAAAGGACTATTAGAGAAGCAACTTTCCCTTGCGATCGCTCCAGAACTTACCGATGGCGCTCAGAAAGTTATGGCACTAATGGATAATTTGCTATAAGTGGCTCGGCTTAATTAAAACCTAAACCCAGAAGGTTGTTCCGCCCGCTAAGCGGGCGGAACAACCTTCTGGGTTTTTAGTTTACTTAAGCCGAGCTACTTAACACCAAATAAAGAATGGCGTAGCTATTTCTTTATTTTTAAAATAGAAGTGAGAAGCGGCGCTTCGCGCCGCACCACTAATCTTTGACTGGGAAGGAAGTAAGAAATGGCATCGCCATTTCTTACTTTGGTATGACTACAGCTATACTTAAACAAAATAAATTAATCAAACCTGCAAGTTCTGACCCGCAAGGCTGATAACTTACAGATTCGATTTTGTAATCAACCATGACTGATCTAGCGCCACTTATCCAAGCCGTAGAAGAAGCGGATTCTTCAAAACTACTCCTCGGAGCAGTTCAGAACTTAGCATCAGCACAATTAGAAGGAGCCATTCCCACTTTAATTGAGACTTTGAGCTACAACAATCCAGGAGCCGCAGTTGCTGCTGTGGAGGGTTTAATTCTGTTGGGAAGTACTTCTGTTCCCCCTTTGTTAGAGCTTTTAGATCAGCATAACTATACGGCGCGATCGTGGGCAATTAGAGCTTTAGCAGGAATTGGCGACCCTAGAGGACTGGTGACTTTGCTGGGAGTTGCCACCGCCGACTTTGCGCTGAGCGTGCGCCGCGCTGCCGTCAAAGGACTAGGCTCGATCAAATGGAATTGGTTTCCCGATGAGCTAAGGGAAGTTGCCCAAGAAGAAGCTTTAGAAGCGTTGCTCTTTGTTGTCCAACAGGATGAAGAGTGGGTGGTGCGCTATGCGGCGGTGGTGGGTTTAGAGGCTTTGATGCTACCGATCGCTAATCACAATTTACTATGGCGATCGGCTGTTCAGGCTCAATTTAATACCATGTCTGACCATGATCAGGTTTTGGCGGTGCGTGGTCGAGTTTGGCTAGCGCAGCAACGACTACAACAGGTTCTCCCTACTTCCCCGATCACACAGGCGATCGCGGAGCATCACGCACCATTAACTTCCAGCGATTGGCAGGATATTCTGGCTAAGCTTAACGAAATCAAGAATAATGCACGAGATTATGCTGGTGAAGGTGGTTCAAGGCGATTTGAAAAGCTCGCTGCACTATCAGTTAAAAGCGCTGCTAAGTAACGCTTTTGATATTTCTCCCGCTGACTCGGTAATAGCAAATCAAGAAATGGCTATGCCATTTCTTGATTTGCTATTACCGCTATTTTGGTATCATTATCCCTATTAACAACTTGGTGTAGCTCATGCATATTGCATGGTTGGGTAAGAAGTCGCCAGCTTGTGGCAACGTCACCTATAGTCGTGAAATTACAAATGCTTTACTTGATCGCGGTCATCGAGTCAGCTTTATGCACTTTGCGCCCGAGTCGGAAGGTGAAATCCATGAGCATATCGAGCATGAATATTTGGAAGATAGCAGTCATCAAGACGTAACCTTACCATTTTTGTATAAGTCCACAATCTATACGGTTCCTTCATTACGGGCTAACAAAATCTTGATTGATTCCCTGCGATCGCTCAAGCCCGACCTAATTCATGCCTCCCTTGCCATCTCACCACTCGATTTTCGCTTGCCAGAGATTTGTGCCGAGCTAGATTTGCCATTAGTCGCCACTTTCCACCAGCCCTTTGATGTCAAACGCCGTAATCTTGCCTCTAGCACTCAGCAGCTTACTTATCAAATCTACGCGCCGTCCCTCGCCGACTATAACCAAGTTATTATCTTCTCAAATATTCAAAAAGAACTTCTCAATAAATTAGGAGTTCCCAATACCCGCATCGCCATTATTCCCAATGGAGTAGATAGCGATCGCTACTCTCCTGCAATTTCCAATATCAAAGCAGAACTCAAAGCGGATCTATTGTTTTTGTATCAAGGGCGGCTGGCGGCTGAAAAAAATGTGGAAGCTCTGCTCAGGGCTTGGCGCAAATGCCGAATGCCTGAAGGTTGTAAATTGGCGATCGTTGGCACAGGTCCTTTGCTAGCGGGACTGAAAGCTTTTTATGGTTCCGATTCCAGCATTATTTGGATGGGATACATTGCCGATGAAAAGAGGCGGATCGAGATTTTACGCGGTACGGATGTATTCATTTTGCCGTCTTTGGTCGAAGGCTTGTCTTTGTCCTTATTAGAGGCGATGTCTTGTGGTGTTGCCTGTATTGCCACCGATGTTGGTGCGGATGGCGAAGTAATTGAAGGTGGTGCGGGGGTTATTCTGGATTCTCACAAGGTGACTTCACAGCTTTGTACGCTATTACCTTTGTTTGTCGAGCATCCTGAGCTAGCCAAAATCATTGGATTAAAGGCAAGGCAGAGAGTTTTAGATCGCTACACATTAGCCAAAAATATTGATAGCTTAGAAGCCTTGTATGAGCAGACAATGAGCCAACAGTGGGTGCGTGTCAGTGCATTTTAAGACACTTTGCCTAGACCCAAATTACGGTAAGATCGCTGAAATGTTATTCATAAGTAAGGAATTTTTTTCTGTGATTAATTTCAAAAAGATTTGCACAAATTGCCATCAAGTTTTAATTATTGTTTGCCTATTAGTGACTTTGGTTAGTACTTCGTTGACAACTTTTGTCCAGCCTGCAAATGCGATGCCCTTAGCAGCTATCACTGCTGATTCAACTGAAAAATTACAAGTTCTTAGCGATCGCTTTGATCGTCTGGAAAAGTATGTATATTCCGAAAAATGGAATGATGTCATTACCTATATTCATGGTCCTTTTGGAGAAATTCGCCGCGAACTAAGGATGGTGGCGATGCAGTTAGACAAGTCTCAAAAAGTAAAAGCGAATACTTTAGCTAATGATTTATTCAAAAATTTTGTAAGGCTGGATAATGCTGCTAATTCTAAAGATGCGATCGCGGCTGAGTCAGCCTTTAAAAGCGCTCTCCAAAACTTTGAAGAT
>MNZA01000112.1 GCA_001873375.1 Oscillatoriales cyanobacterium CG2_30_44_21 | reverse complement strand
CAAACAGCACGTACATATACTTGGCTTCATCTGACACAATCGTTGGTTTCACGTTTTGCCATAGCAATTTCGGCGTTAGTTTCTCTGCTTTTAGGTATCGGTTGATCTGGTCATGGCTGTGTTCTTCTAAATGGTCTGCCAAGTTAGTGATTGTGTAGTTTATCTGACTACTTATCAGATACTGGCAATAATCTAGCGTAGTAAACTTTTTTACCATTGCTTTTACTCAAATCTTTCTTCATTTTCGCATCATTTTTTCTCTTTGCGTAAGTCCTAAAGATTTAACAACTGAAATGCACAGCCACGTCTAGATCTCAATCAAGCAACAATGCTATTAGTATCAATTACAATTTAACGCGGCATTGATAATGACCTTTAGAGTTATCGAATTATCATAAGTATTTTTCCTATGTCAAATTTTGGTTGATTAGATAGAAATTTTCTATCTAATCAACTAAGTCACCATGTTATAGAGAAACTATGGCTTCTGCTCAGGGAACATACACTTATCAGAATCACAACCCGCAGGACCCGCATCCATCAGTTCACCCGAATCATAACACAACAAACTTGCGTAGAAATCATCAGACTGGCGGCGTTCTAGCACCTCAGCACTGAGCTTCTCATAAGTTGCCTTATCGATTGGCTCAAAAGGTAAGCGGGGAAAGGTTTGTAGGTCATCAAAACGCGCCAACAACGCCGCCGAAATATAACCTTCATCATCACGAATCGCTTCGTAAATCTTCTTTCCTAAAGGTTCGATTTCATGCTCGCGTAACTCCAAGGTTGCGGAAGTATTATGGCGGGTGTAATGCTTCTGCACCTGCATATAGAAACCAAACTGTGCCATTACATCAAATTTACTGATGTCCACCTTGTCCGCACCGTCAAGGTCAGCCCAAGACACGCTCACAGGAATCTCCACCAACCATTCTGTACATCTCGGATCGAAGGGATCATTGAGCAATTGTCCATTTTCATCCTTATCCGATTGCGAAGGAATGATGCTATAGCCATAGTCCATACAAGCCCTCGCCACAGGATCATCCTTACGGAAAGTAATCCGACGGATAAAGCGCTGTGCCTTCGGAGGATGCCACCCAGGAGAAGCCCCTGTCAGCAAGGATTTCGTTCCCGCAGGTTGCGTTGTCGTACAACGATTGGGGCGGCGTAAACCATGCGCGTCACAATATTCCCAAACCGTCTGATGCACGATTTCACGCCAGCGATTGAGATAATCAGCTTCCTTCTCTTTGAAGTCTAGACCCTGCACAGTGTCAGGACGACCCGCCTCAAACCAGCGCAACCATTCCACACCAAAGGCATGAACGAAGAAGTCAAATAGTCCTGTGAAGGATACGCCGACAATTGGATCAACATCACGGCTAAATTGATAGCGCTTCTCAATGAATTGATGATTAAGCAGTGACGCAACGGATAAAGCCCCTGCTTTAAAAGCAGCTTCTTGTTCTTTTTCATCCTTAGGATTAATCAGATTAAGATGCACTTCTGAAAGATTGCAATGGAAATCTGCCCCCAAAATTTCACCGCAGGGGTTCAGAGCGTAACGCTGTAATCTATGCTCTAGCTCACGTTCAGAGACATCAGGTTGATGATTCTTTAACCATGATTTTCCTTCTCCTTTCACATAAGCAGCAAGGAAATCACGCTTGAGTTCGGGCGTTGTAATCAAATCAGCATTAGAACGTGCGATCGCCTCACCTGCCCATTGAATCGCACCTTCACCCGAATAATATTGTTTGCGAACTGCATCCACACATTCTTGTTCAGTCGGTTTGCGATGGAAGACGCGGGTATGATTTGCCATTCTCAAAGCATCACGCTCAGGATCGATACGCCAGTTACCTGCTTCATCCTGCTGCCAGAGATTATCCTTTGCGACAGAGCCGAGCGCATCTTCCGAAGAGAATTGCCTCATGCCGGCCGACCTTCGGATATTTCCAGCTACGATACAGACTGCGGCTTCATCAATGAGGATACAGCACTCAACTGAGGTGAGTTGACGGCCGATCGCCTTATTTAAAATATTGGCACAGCGATCGTAGAGGGTAGGCAACTTAACAGGATTTGCCATACCCCCAAAACCTTTGAGAGCTTCACCACTGGGGCGAACATCACTGATGTCAACGGTGACTTGGACGGGCTTAGCAGCATCAAACTGCTCATCGCTGCATAGCTCTAATAGCGATTGGTAGGACTTGACCCAACCTTGACGACTATCACCAACAAAAAACTTGACAGCATTATTGGCATAGTCAAACTGGACATCGGTATTGTGGCGGCGTTTTTCGGTTGGAGTATCCCCGATCGCCCCGATCACATTTACTTGCAACTGGTTCCGAATTACAGGCAGTTGGCTGATGTACTGCGGCTCTAATACGCCGCCAGTGCCAGAGCCTTGCATGGCAAGATCCATCATCAAGCCAAAGGCTCGCCAATCGATCACATTAGTGCTGGTGCAATTATAGGAGCCAGAGAAATTTTCGGGGCGATCAACCCACTCTGTACCGCCAACCCACAGCCAACGTCCAGAGGTGAGGGACTTTAGCTGCTTTTGCATTTTGTCGATCAGATCAGCTTGTTCGGTGGTCAGCTTACCTAGCTTTTTTAAACCTGTGAGGGTGCGATCGCACACTTCCGCCCAGTTTTCACGTTTGTTGTTATATTTACGGCTATATGTCCTAAAAAATACGGGATAAGCAGCGGGGGCGCTATCGGGGAATCTGACTTCTTTGGAAATACGGGGGAAATCTAGCACCATTTGAAGTACTTGAGCCTCTACAAGATTAATAAAGATCTAAGCTTAGCGCAAAATCTTGATATTTAGTGTCCTGATTTTAAAGATTGACAGATGCAACACTATTAGTAGTCTAAAATATGTTCTTATGCCAATTCACAAAAGTGTAAGTAGATCGGCTTAATTAAAACCCAGAGAAAGTTTTGAAAGCGCCGCTTTCAAAACTTTCTCTATACCCCTCAAAGTCTAAATAGGCTACACATTTTTGTGAATTAGAAATTAGACTCATTTAAAAGCGTTACAAAGCAACGCTTTTAAATGGGACGTTTAATTGATAAAGTGCTGTAAAGCTTGAATACAGAAGTAAAAAACTATAGGCTTGTGCCGCCTGCTACGCGAACAACACAAGCTCTGGTTTACTGTATTGAAAAAGAAACACTAAAGGTAATCGCCCCCATGACAGACTCTACCAGACTCAATCTCGCTGATGAGATTGTCCTCGGACGCGACTTTATGACGCTATCTCAACACGTTCTCTCTCAAGTAGGCACGTTTTCACCTGAAGCTTATGATTTGAGCGCTTTGATGGGAAGAATTGGCTTGGCAGGTAAGACGATCGCCCGTCATCTTAGTCGTGCAGGATTAGTCGAAAACGTGCTTGGGGTTACGGGCGAAGTAAATGTTCAAGGCGAAGCTGTCAAGAACATGGATCGCTATGCTAATCGAGTCTTTTTGAGAGCTTTTGAGCAAAGTGGATTGGTTTGCCGTCTTGCCTCGGAAGAGATGGAAAAACCTTACTATATTCCCGAAAACTGTCCCATTGGTCGTTACACATTGCTATACGATCCCATTGATGGCTCTAGCAATATTGACGTAAATCTGGCGATCGGTTCTATTTTTTCCATTCGCCAACAGGAAGGCAATGATGAATCAGGGGAAGCATTAGATTTATTGCAGTCAGGAAGGAAACAAATCGGCGCTGGTTATATACTTTACGGAACCAGCACGATGTTTGTTTACTCTTTGGGCAAAGGAGTTCACGCCTTTACCCTTGACCCTAGCATTGGCGAGTTCATTCTCTCTCAAGAAAATATCTGTGTACCAGAGCGTGGTTCTGTTTATAGCGTTAATGAAGGGAACTTTTGGCAATGGGATGAGCCAATGCGCGAATATGTGCGCTACATCCATCGACAGGCTGGGAATACGGCGCGTTATTCAGGAGCTTTAGTTGCCGATATCCATCGGATTTTATTTCAGGGCGGCGTGTTTCTCTATCCTGGGATGGTTGGTCATGAAGATGGCAAGCTACGTTTGTTATATGAGTCTGCGCCTTTAGCGTACCTAATGGAACAAGCGGGCGGGCGAGCGACCACGGGTAAGCAGGAGATTTTGGATGTAGTTCCTGATCGCTTGCACTATCGCACGCCGCTAATTATCGGCAGCTCTGAAAATGTAAAAGTTGTGGAATCTTTTTTAAACTAAATAACTAAGCCGCCCGCTATGCGGGCGGCTTAGTTA
>MNZA01000235.1 GCA_001873375.1 Oscillatoriales cyanobacterium CG2_30_44_21 | reverse complement strand
TCGCGCCGCCAACCACTTATTGGGTTTTAGATGAATTTTCAAACAAAGAAATGGCGGAGCCATTTCTTTGTTTTGATATTAAGGATTAGGAGGACACCAAAATAAATTTTGGCTAGACACGCCCAAAGATTCTAGGATTTCGCGCATTTTTTGAGCGCATTCCATCCAGTAGTCTTGACTGTCGTACATCCAATCAGGACTAAAATGCAAATCATAATGGATTAAATGGAGAATATTCGCAAACTCATCACCATCTTGTTCAGAAATTAACAACACCCGAAATGGCTTGCCTTTGCACTTGATTTTCAATTTATCGATTAAATCTATTACATAGTCGCGATTAGTTACGCCAGTACGGATAAAAAGAACCTCATCGCAATGTTCCAGAGTATACAGGAACCGCTTCGCCCGCGCTGAGTAACGAGTTCTCATACGGTCATAAATAGGCTGCATATTGTTAATAGGATCTTCAGAATCCTCCACTTCATGTCCAAAGGATAAACCAGACCATTTGGAATGATATAGTCTTCTCTCATCAGAATTGTAATGCAAGTATTCAGGATTCCACATATCTCTGAAATCGTTAGCCACTATGTCAGCCACATCTCCTAGGTTAGTGGAACGAGTGAGGTCAAAGGGAAACGCGGGCCCATCATATTCCATTTTATAGAGCAGCATTCTCGCGGCACAGCGATCGCCTAGGGGCAAGATGGCAATGCGGTTAATCTCTGACAGTTGGCACTTGTATTGGAAGATCATTGATGACTTCACTGGTGCTTTGACTCGACTTTCCAAGCCCTTTTCGCCAACCATCATTGTCCGAAAAGGCGCGTCTGGCTGGCTATTGTCCACATACACACCTGCGGGCAGGGCGGCAAGTGCCGAGCGCACCTCTTTCCACATAGGATGAATGTTATATTCTTCGTCAGATTCATTGATCACCCGAATTTGGCGATCGCCTTCCTTTAAGATGCCCAAATTACCGTCATAGTAAAGGATTTGTGAATTGTGGGGAGCAAAGAACTTGAGCGCGGAGCAGTATTGCCAATCCACGCCAGCATCTATCCTAATTTTATTTTCAATACTTCCATCACTGTTAATTGTTAGTAATGGGAGAGTTCCTAACTCATCATTTTTGGCGATGTAAGTTCCCGAATTTAGTTTGGATTTGCGCTTTAGTGCTTCCTGTAAAGCTTTCCAAGTCGGAGTAATGTTGTAAGAATAATCGGAATTGTTAATAATCCTAAGAGTCTGAGCTTCAGGATTGGCAAGAATTTGAAAGCCATTGAGATCCTTGTAAATAGTCAGATCTTCGGTACTTTTGCTATTTAAAAGCTCCTGTTGCAATAATTTTAAGCGATCATGATTAAGATCAAAGATATCCAAATCAATCGCTTCAAACATCGCTCGATGCCCAATAGTATTAGGATGACCAACATCTAGCGAAATCTGCGGATTCCATCTGCCATCGCCATTGTCCAATACATCCAACCAATCCAGGACAGGTACTCCCCAACTGAACATACGGCTATGGGTGTCGCGTAACAGCCAATTATGCTCACTGGTATAGTCGCCGTGGGGGTACAGTCCGCCGACAATGGGCATGGCTCCCAAGTCTTGAGTCATTTTGATAAGCTGTAATAATCCACTTTCAAAACGTCGCTGCACAGCCCAACGATCATGGGGACGACAATGGGCAAGCCCTTCATTTCCCAAAGAAAGGGCAATAATCACAATATCGGGATTCTCGGCGGTAAATACCGATGGAAGTCGCTCAATTGTGGAGGTGACACTTGCCCCAAGTTGCGATCGATTTACTAATTGATGCCCGTAACGATCTTGCAAAGCTCTCCCGAGTCGGCTCGCCCAACCATCCAATAGCCAAGCACTACACCCCATAGCCACAGAACTGCCAATGACTAGAATTTTTAGAGGATCTTGATTTGCCCCTTGATTTTGTAGTTGCGATTTTGTGGCGATCGCTTGCTCAAGATATCCATAGGGATAGGTATGGGTTTGTCCAAAGTTCCCATCATCAACAATTAGCTTAGAGGATTGGGAAGCAAGGTATTCTCTTTCAATCGGAACCCATCGGTTCTCATCCGATTCCCATTGTACATTGCCATCAGCAGTAATACGGACATATTTGTATTCTATTCTAGGCTCAGATTCCTGTGAGGCTAGAAGACTTAGCTCTAAATCTACCCACCAAGTCGGATAGCGCTCTCCTGATGTATTCAGGTCTAGGCGGTTTTTGACATCCCATAAACCCAACCGAGGAGTCGAACCGACTATACAAATCATTTCCCCATTTTGTGTGGGTGCTTTTACCTGAAATCGATACATAGAGATATCTTCTCTGACTAGCAACGTGGTAATTATGCCTAAGGTTTGATTTTGCCAACGGCAAGATAAAAACTAGGATTAAATTAACATTTATTTAGTTGGTAGTCTGTTCTGGAAGTTACAGCAACGATAGCCATAGGTTAAGATCTGTTTATCTATTTCTACTAACAGAATTTCATGGTTTTACTCGCACCTATTTCCCCAAATGTCTCCGCAGAATTAACTGGCATCGCCCAAAAGTTTGCCGCCTTGCGATCGCTGATGGCTAAGCACAAATTAGATGTCTACTTTGTCCCTTCAGCCGATGAACATCTCAATGAATATTTGCCAGAAGCAAAACAACGCCGCCAGTGGATTAGTGGATTTACAGGTTCGGCGGGTGATTTTTTGATTAGCACTGATCACGCTTGGGTGTTTGTGGATTCGCGCTATTACGAGCAAGCGGATATGCAGGTTGATCCGAAGCTGCAAAAAGTTTGCAAGGTGGGTTTAGAAGATCATCAAACCCTAGAGGAAGTTTTAGAATACTTAGGGCAAAAAGCAGATCAACAATCGCAAATTCTGCGCCTAGGGCTTGATCCCTTCACAATTACCGTTGCCCAGTATCGCCGTCTATCGGAAAGATTAAGTGCTAATGGAGTCGAGATTGTCTCAATTTCCGAAAATCTGATCGATGCTGTGCGATCGCAAAATCTTTGGGCAGAAACCGCTCCCCTGACTCCCTTTGGCAATCAACCAGTAATCAGTCTTCCTGACACTCTCACAGGCGAATCGCTAAGCAAGAAACTGGAACGAGTGCGCGAGTCGATGAATAAGAAGAAAGTCACGATTCTGCCTGTAACTAAGCTAGACCAAATTGCTTGGCTCTACAATTTGCGCGGTCGTGATGTCGAGTGCAATCCCGTCTTTATCAGTTATGCAATTGTTACTAAAACCGAAGCTTATTTGTTCACAAATACTGATCGCATTGATCAATCTGTACGCCATACCTTAGCGGGACAAGTGCAAATTTGCGAATATGAGCAGTATGTTCCCACACTGCGATCGCTAGTTGTAGATTCGCAGATCAGCCAAAAGGTATTAGTGGCGATCGCCCAAACCACTTACGGAACTTTCTTGCAGCTTCAAGAAGTGAAGGCAAAAATCCAAGAAGCAGAACACCCCGTTGAGAATTTTAAATCTCATAAGAATGCGGTGGAAATCGCTCAAATGCAACAGGCAAACCTCAAGGCAAGTTGGGCAAAGACGCTGACCTTAAAATGGATTGAATCACAGATTGATGCGGGAAATTCGATTAGTGAGCGCGATGTTGCCAATAAAATCGAAGGGCTTTACAAGCAGCAGGAAGGTTTCTATGACCTCAGTTTCCCCACGATCGCAGGTACAGGAGCCAATGGCTCAATCGTGCATTATGGCAACCCCAGTCATGAGTTTAAACTGCTCAAAGGAGATTTATTACTGCTAGACTCAGGATCACATTTCTACGGTGGTACAACCGATGACACGCGCTCCATTAGCATCGGCAATCCCACTGACGAACAACGCGATCGCTATACAGAGGTTCTTAAATCCCATATTAATTGTGCCATGCAAAAGTTTCCTAAAGGAACGACTGGCAGTCAAATAGATGGAATTGCTCGATCGTCTCTCTGGCAAAATGGGCTTGACTATGGACATGGAACTGGTCACGGTGTGGGTGTGTTTCTAAATGTCCATGAAGGCCCCAATGGCATCAGTAAGCGCGTCACTCAAACCCTTGACCTTGGTACGATCAACAGCATTGAGCCTGGCTACTATCAACCAAAATGGGGCGGTATTCGTCTGGAAAATCTTTATTTTGTCAAAGAAATTCCTAAAGAAGTATCTGCTTCACAAGACGCAAATTCTACCCCTTGGTATGAGTTTGAATCCTTAACCTATATTCCCTTTGACAAAAAACTAATTGATCGCACCAAGCTCAATTCTGCTCAAATCGAATGGCTAGAGAGCTATTATGCTAAGGTGATTGAGAAGCTGTCGTCAATGTTAAATCAAGAAGAGAGAGATTGGCTAAAAGAAGCTTGCTGCTTCTAGAGAGTTGAAGGCGTTGCGAAGCAACGCCTTCAACTCTCTAGAAATTTTTATTCCACAATGGTGTGCGCCGCACGAAGGCGAGAATACAAACGCCGATACTGATATTCAGCCATCCACTGATTAAACTGAGCATCGGTAGAGCTTTGCCAAATAATAACTGGTAAGTATTGCTCTCTGGAACTTGTGCCGATAGAAAAAGGCTAATCAATAGCATCGCAGTTCCAACTTCCCAAGGATGCAAATGATTTTTTTCGTAATTGGGGCGATCGCTTTGCAAGCTATTGGGGGCAACTATCTGTAAGCAAAATCTGGCGATCGCAGGGCTGACTAAACACACTCCTAACCAAGCGATCGCACTTGCGGCTGACATACTAACTGGCAATCGAAAAACAAATAGAAATAAAATCCCCAAGGCGATAAACACTCCACTTGCTAAGATACCTGCACCCTGCGGCAATAATATACTAGACAAGCCCAGACTATCGCGTTCCGATTCTTGTCTAGCAAGATTAAACTCTTCTCGAATCGTCTGACTGAGCTGATCCTGTGATTGGTTATTTTTTTCTTTATTGTCTTTATTCGTTGTAGAAGAAATCGTGGGATAGATAGTCATCGCTAAGGGCAGAGTCATTTCACAGTTACTTCCCGTTAGTTGCATCCAACTCAATTCGCCACTCGCTTCTTGTAATTTGATTAGCGCCAGACTCGAAAAGGGCTGCAAACTGATGGCGTAATCTGCGCCTATGCCCCAAAGTCCGCTAAATTCTAAAAGCATAGTTCTAGTTAGTACATATAACTGGGCTTGCCAAGTGAAGAAGCCAGTCAGTCCAGATGCTGTAAAAGCGATCGCCGCGATCGCTCTGATGCTAGGCAAGAAGTCAAACATTGTCCAGACAAACAAGCCCAAAGCTGTCAAAATCAAGCTATTAAACTGCCTTGGTTGCTGCCCCAATGATGAAGGACTGACTAAAACAGTGCGATCAGAATAGGTGATCACACTCAATATATCGGGACTGGGCAGTTCCACTAACTGCGATTTTGATGTCGCTTTGGCTCGGGCGGAATACTGTGTAAGTGAAATCGCAATCCCTATAAAAATCGCGGCTGGCAAAATCCACCACATCGAAATTATGGTTCTAGCCATTTTCTCTGAGGTAGCGCCCAATGCTGCGAGTAGAAATAGCCAGTAGGCCGCGATCGCCAATAACTGCGCTCTTGAAAATAAATAACTGGAATTTTGGCGACATACCTGCACCACCGACTTGCCAGTATAAATACCAACCACTAAGCCCAAAACCGTTAGCGCAGATATCCAAATCTGTAAGTTTGATCCTTCTGTAAACCACAGCCTAGAAAATGAGGTTATCAATATATAAACTCCCGTAAATATAAAATTTACAGAAATATGATAAGTTGCTTGCCTCCAACCCCATCCAACTTTACCTGATATCAATTGTCGCTGTGATTGAGAAGAAGAAATTTGCATAGGCAGTAAATTTTTTAGACAAAATCAATAAACAAGCTAAATCAAACCGTAGCGATCGCTTCATGCTTAGCAAAAATCATCCGACCCGCGGAAGTCTGCAAAGCGCTAGTAACAATCACAATGACCTGCTTCCCTAAATATTCACGACCTTCTTCAATCACTACCATTGTGCCATCTTCAAGATAGCCAATTCCTTGTGTTGCCTCTTTTCCTTCCTTCAAAACCTTAATCTCGATCGCATCCCCAGGTAAGTAAGTTGGGCGTAGAGCCTGAGCGAGATCGTTGATGTTCAAAACTTCAACTTGCTGTAAGTTGGCGACCTTATTTAAGTTGTAGTCGTTGGTAATCAGAGTACAGCTTAGCTCTTGGGCGAGTCGCACCAGTTTAGCGTCTACGGTGTGCAAGTCTTCATAGTCGGCAGAATGAATCGTAATGCGATCAGTATATTCTTCACGCATATCATTTAAAATATCCAGCCCTCTGCGCCCCCGCACCCGCTTTTGATCATTGGAGCTATCCGCGATCGTTTGTAGCTCTTGAATCACAAAATGGGGAATCAGTAATTGCCCTTCTAAAAATCCTGTCTCCATGAGAGTTTGAATGCGTCCATCGATCACCGTGCTGGTGTCCAAGACTTTAGCCGAAGCTGTCCGTAAAGTTCCGTCAGCAAGTAAGCTCGTCTCCACATTATTGGGATTAATCAAACGCAATAAAGCACGACCGTGAGTATCAGATAAAGTCATGCCTGAGTAAGCAAAAATGATGCTTACTAAAATAGCAGTCAAAGGCTTGATAAAAGAAAAGTCATCGGGGATCGGTATTAAAAATAATGGCGCTAGCATTAAATTTGCTACTAGCAATCCAAATACTAAACCGACGGCGCGTCCCAAAATGGTTTCAAGGGGCAAGGCTCTGATATTTGACTCAATGCGCCGATAGGTATTCTGCACAATTAGCCCGGCAACTAAGCCAACAGATGAACCCAGAGCGAGCGTCACCCAACGAAAATTTAGTCCGTTGAGGTTGACTAACATTTCTGGAGGAAGCAGGTCAATGCCGTGAAAGCCTGTACCTGCACCTGCAAGAATGAATGTAAAAATGATAATAGCGTCAATCATAGGGCGGAACTCCGCTTAGACGAAATAAATATAAAAAGCCGAGATGAACATAATATATATCTCAGCTTAGAACTGAATCTATGTTGTAGATAATACTTTTCCAATTTTCTCAAGCCTTTGCTTACAATTCTACACAACTCTAGCAAAGGATTTGTGAGGATTCGCAAATACAGCACTTTGAGCTTATTTAACCCCAGAGAAATTTTGTGTATCGCGGCGAAGCCGCAATGCACAAAAATTTCCCTGTACTACTCAAATCAATAGGCTGTAAGTGACTTGGCGCAAGCCCGAAAAATTATTGTAATAATCAGCTTTATTTACTTCCTTCTCAGCCAAGACTAATTCTTATAACAATTCACAAAAGTGTGATTACACTTTTGTGAATTAAAAAGCAAACTCAGTATGGTTTTCCAAATAAAAAAATGGCGTAGCCATTTTTTTATTTGGTATTGACTGGGAGGGGAATATGACAAACTTGGGTTGATTTTTCACCGTTGGGCATGATTGCCCCACAGAAGTTAGTCTCTAAGGTGTAGGCTCCTGTCAAGTCCGCGCCTGTCAGATCTGCTCCCCTCAGGTCAGCCTTATCTAAAATTGCGCCGATGAGATCGGCTTCGCGCAAGTCCGCTAGTTTAAGATCGGCAGATGCTAAGTTGGCATTTCGCAAGTCTGCGCCCCTAAGATTTACAAAACTCAATTTAGCTCTCGAAAGATTGCAGCCTTGGCAGATTTTGGTTTGCAAGACTTGACGAATTTGGACGGGATTAGCAAGGGTGGATTGGGTTTGACTTAGTGGGGCGATCGCCGAAATCAGAAAGGCAATAGTCAAGCAAGGTGTGATCCGCAATTTTATTAGTTTCATTTTTTCCCTGATTTTTTGAGTCAACCCTAGCTGTAACAATCTTCAAGTTTATAGCGCATCACGCTCAAACCCCAAAGATGATTGGCGGCGCTTCGCGCCGCCAATCATCTTTGGAATTGAAATGCTAAGCTACGCCTAACATTTTATTATTCAAACTCAAAAATATGAGCAACTCTGAACAGGTAGAACAGCTAGCCGCCGCGATCGCTGAAGATGTATATATTGATATTGCAAAATGGCATTTGTACTTAAATGATGCACATTTGCATACTGCTTTAGCGGAAATCTTTTATCAAAAACTAGCTGATGGTATTACTTCTGCCGATGTTGCCAAGGTATTGGAAAGTAAAATGATTGCGATCGGCGGTGGCAAAAGGGAGATTCCATTGAGTGATTTGATTCCCCAATCTTGTCAAGATCGACTGTTGACTATTTTGGAAGAATTTGAGTAATACAGCGCTTCGCGCCGATAATCAAAATTTTCTCTGTAACCCTCAAAGCCTCAATAGACTGTACCCGATCAAATCCGCGCTACTAATCGAGTTCTAGAAGAGAAATGGCGGTGCATTGCACCGCCATTTCTCTTTTTTAGGACATTGCTTGAATGATGTAGTCGAAGTAAGGCTCAGTTGTGGCGGCTTCTTCTTTGCTGAGCAGAGCTAGGGACGCATTCTTGAGGCAACGAATGCCGTCAGCCATACCGACCAAAGGTACACCGAGGGAGTTATACATTTCACGGACACCGATGATGCCGATTTTTTCGATTGGGTCTTTGTCCCCTGCAAGGACACCGTAAGTGGTGAGGCGAATGTACCAAGTGAAGTCTCTCAGACATTGAGCGCGTTGTCTTTGACCGTAGGCATTGCCACCTGGGGAGATATAATCGGGATGGATTCTAAATAGTTCTTCGGTGGCTTTTTTGACGATTTTGTCTTCATTTTCAGCCAAGATCGTGGCAATTCTTACTCTTTGAGTACCAGTGGCAAGGAAGTTTTGGACACTTTGCAATTCCGAGACGGTGGGGTAGCGTAGCTCCTCATCGGCTCTTTCTAAAACTTGACTAATTACACTCATGATTAAAATAAAAAATTTAATATATTCGCCATCTAGTTTATCAAAAGTGCTGACTTAGCCAAGAGATTGTCATAAAATCACAAATCTTTACACTAATTAATCAAAGCCTACAGCGCTTTTAAATTTTCTTATGGGTTTTAGGTTCTGGTTTTTAGCTGCTTGAGCAAGGCTTTTAGCTCACTTGCTAGCTCGGAGCCGATCGCCTGATTACCATAGCGCCAGTCTTGATATATCTGCGTAATTCTGGCGATCGCTTGAGCCTTCTGGTCCGAAAAGCGATCGCGCAAACTATGGGCATACTCTTGAGGGGTTTGGTAAGAAAGCTTGGGTTTGCCTTGCTCGGACAGCCATTGCAGCATTTGTTGATAGGTGCGCTGCGGGATCGGCATTTTTTGCATACTTTGATGCTGCCACCACCACACCATAAATTGCCACAAAGCCCAGCCCCCAATGCCAATGCCAAAGGCGATCGCCAAACTGAAGGCGATCCCAATCCAACCCCTTTCGGCTAGCCAGCCCACCAGCTCACCGATAAATTTGCCGATGCCGTCAAATAGCGATGCAAAAAAGTTATTGACAGGGCTAGGCAAAAATTGGGCGACCCAATTCCAAAAAGTCTGAATTACGCCAAAGGTGCGATTGTTTTCAATCGATGGTGGAAATAGTGGTCGTCCAGGAACGGGATCAAAGGAAATCCATCCGTAAATTGGGAAAAACACCTCCACCAATGACTGTGTATCAATATTTTGGACTTCATAAAGCCCTGTGAAGGGGTTGAACTTGCCTGGGGCAAAGCCAACTACATAGCGGGTGGGAATTCCTAGCGATCTCAACATGACCGCCATCGTGGAAACAAAATGACTTTCCTCGCCGCCGCCCTGTTCGACAAATTGGGAAACCAGATCACCGTTGGACTCATTAAATTGCAATTCTTTGACGGCGTAGTTTTCTTTGAGTCCTTCAGCGATTCTGGTGGCGACATCATAGGTGTTATTAAGGGCGATCGGATTTCCCTTAGCATCTTTGGCGGTCGCAACTAATTGCAGCGCTGCTACCTGTACTTGGGGCGAGATGTCCTTGGGTAAGTTTAGATAAAAGTTACTAATTGCACGGGGATATTGATTGGGGAGGCTTCGCAATTGCTGGGGATCACGAGCAACGACATTGGAAATGACCGTATAGGTCAGGTCTTGAGGCAGAGGACCTGGGCCTCTAATCATTCCCTCCGCGTCAATATCTAGCTCCTCACTAGGAAAAAAGATTTGATTGGGTTTAGCCGCCGCGGGTATGAGGTTAGGAAAATCAGGGGAGGTAATTGTGTAGGTTTGGACAACTTCCTGAAAGGCGATCGGCTTGATGTCTAGCGGCTTCCCAAAAAATGCGTAACTGGGGCTAGGAACATAAAATTCATAATTAAAGGGGCTGCGGCGAATTGTTTTGATTTGACTGGGATCATTGCGAGAGATGCGCCAGCCTTTACCTGTAAATTCGTCATACGCCATCACTCGCCAAAATAATTCGGCTTGCGATCGCACCCGCATCACCAGTTCCGGCTGACGCTGTTGGCTCTGTCTCCCCCCTGACGAAGCCGTGTTAATTTCTGGGGCAAATAAGGGCGGCAATGTATTTGTGCCTTGTTCACCTTCGCCGCCACTGCCATTACTCCCCCCCGAGCCACTATTGCCATTGCCGCCATTTTGCTGTCTGGCTTGTTGCTGACGAGTTAATATTTCGCCCCTTGGCAGTTGTCTCTGCACGGACAAATTGACGCTAACAGGAAAATTGCGAAGCTGAAACCCAGGTAAGCGAGGCAAGAAGGCAAAAATGGTTAAACCCAAAACCAAAATGATCGCTAATAGTCCCGACAAAGGCAGTAGGGAAATTCCCATTTTTTCAGGTTTAAAACTGGGCGTTGCCAGTCCTAAACGGGAACGATGGTCGAGCAGCAAGATCGGCAGCCCCAATAATAAAAAAGCGATTAGCCACAGGGCAAAGAGCATCGTCTGGCTGAGGGTGGCGGCGAGAGCCATCAAGATCAAGCCAATCACAATTGAATAGCCCAAGTCTTTGCGACGCGGTAAATCGAAACTATGCAAGACTTGCAGTTGAATTAGCAATTGCGCTAGCAATAGTCTGGTTTCATCGGTATTTCTGACTAAATTATTCAGAAATAACACCAACATGGCAATCATCGCGATCGCAATGAATAGCTTGACGATGACATTGCGCTTGCGTCTGGCTTGCCAAGCCCAAGCCGCGCCGATCGCACTGAGAGGTATCGCCCACGCACTATTACTTGAGGCGGCGATCGCATCCACCGCGCCGATGCTGATAAATACAAAAACCTGTACCAACACCCGCAAAGGGATCGAGTCTTCAACATTGGTAACGGTCTGTGCGGAAGCCTCTCGTAATTTATCAAAGGTGCTAACTTTTGGGCGCGGTTGCCGTATCGTATCCATAGCTGCTCTATAGGGGGAGTTCTGTGAGAATAGTTTAAGGCTTCACATTTAATGCCGAACTAAATTTTTGATGGCGCCGCTTCGCCGCGCCATCAAAAATTTAGTTCCTTACAGCATTTGCTGATCAAATGAACCCCAAGAATAATTTTGAAAGCGTTGCTTCGCAACGCTTTCAAAATTATTCTTGGTTTGGGTTTGAGCGCACAGCGCTCACTTATTTATACTAATTTACAAAAATCAAACCCAGTATGGGTTTTTAAATGAAGAAATGGCGTAGCCATTTCTTCATTTGGTATTACTTTAGCGCAAGTTATAAAATCAACTGTAATGAAAACCAACCTGCTGACATCAACCGAGCTTCTCAATTACTATCGTCAAATTAGTACGGAGGTGTTCGCGGTTGTCGATCTGGAGACAACAGGAGCCGTGGGAAATAACGATCGCATTATTGAGATTTCGGTTGTCAAAGCCACGCTCAAGGATGGAATCCAGCAAATATTGACCGACTTAATCAATCCTGAAATTGTAATTCCCGATCAAATAGTGCGATTTACGGGTATCTCGCAGGCTATGGTCGATCGCGCCGCTAGTAGCGATCGCATTTTGCCAAATTACTTACCAATATTGGAGTCGGGCATTCTCACCGCCCACAATTTCAATTTTGATTATTCTTTTTTACAGGCAGAATATCGCAGACTGGGCATTACTTTTAAAGTACAAGCTCAACTTTGCACCGTGGAATTATCGCGGCTGTTATTGTCTCATTTACCATCGCGATCGCTGCCAAAGTTAGTAAAGTACTATGGATTTGATGTAGGCAAATCCCATCGCGCCGAATCCGATGCGATCGCCTGTTGGTTGCTATTGGAGAAGTTACTTACACAAATTCTCAATTCATCGGATGCAGAAATTATCCATCTTTTTGGACAGCAATGGCTTTCTGTGCAGAATATCAGCGTGATTTTTAAGCTTTCGCCGACTAGAGTGGAATCTATTTTGGAAAATGCCACTATAAAATCGCGGTTTTCCCGCCATCGCCAGATTAATCTGTATCAACGGAGCGGCGTGGAAATGTTATTGGAAGAAATTAAAGAAGAACTTAAAACAGAGTCTCAGAAAGAGATAACTGAGCAGCTTTCACTTCCGTTTTAGGCTTTGCTTTTTTATTAGAAGTTTTCTCGGCTTTTGGTTTGAGGGAACTCTGTTTGTGAGGTTTGATTTCGACATGGGCGACTAACCATGTCCGCAAATTCACGGCTTGCTGATTGTCTAAGCTATTCAAGTCAAGGGCTGCTGCAAATAATGGTGGGTTTGGGTTAGATATCCAATCCGCTTGTTCATCAGCATCAGACATGGCAAAAGGAATTGGCAACTTAGGCATTCTGGCTAAATAGGGTAAGACATTTTCCTGTTCGCGAAAAGCTGATCGCTGACGTTCTAATTGCTTGACGCGCTGCTGTCTTGCCTGTCTGTAATCGAGCATCGGCGAGGAATAACCGTAATTCTGCAAATTTCCTGCCAACTTCTCAATGGGAACTTCCGCTAATTCTGGCAACCAGCGCTTGATAAATTTACCTTGGGGATCGCATCTGGCGATCGCCGCTTCCCCTGGGTTGTAAATCCGCGTCCATGACTTATCGACACAGTGCGTCACCCCTGCTTGCATTGCCCATTGGTAATGGTTGATCGCACAGTCGCCATCAAGTAAATGCTGCATAAAATGTAAAGCTCCATAACGCCAATCCATTCCCAATAGATTGCTCAAAAAGCTGGAATAAATAGCGCGACTGCGAAAGTTCAATTCCTTCCATCCACCCGTGGCAAGCAAACACCGCATCGACGATCGGAAATCCTGTCATTCCTTGCTGCCATTTTTGATAATGTTCGGGGTTAAATTCCCACCCTTCATCGTCAAAAATCGAATAGAGCGATCGCAACTCTAGCTGTGGCATATAACGAAATCTTTGATGGAATCCACTTCCCCATCGCAATCGCGAAATTAACTGCTTGCTGCTGCGGCGAACTCGATAATCGGAATCGCTGGTAAAATCTCTACAGGATCGCCAGTTCTTAAAATCAACCTGCCGCCCAACTTCCGCAAATCTAAATCCAGAGCTTTTAGGCACCCCAAAGTGAAGGCAATCTGCGCGGGACAAGCTTCAGGATGATGCAGTAGCGATCGCTCAAAAATGTAAATAGGAATAAATTGCCATCGGCGAGCCGCTCGCTCTAAGGGGACGCAATCGTGGATGCGTAAATCCTGTCGAAACCACACAACTGTAAGCGGCATAGGATATGTGGGGTAATTGCGAGTGGCGGCGCGATGCGCCACCACTCGCTTCTTGGGTTGATTTAAAAGCGTTGCGAAGCAACGCTTTTAAAATGATTCTTGGTTCGGGTTTAGGCTCAAAGCGCCATTTCTTTACTAAGTTAGGGCTTACGATGCAATGCGGGTTTCAAGTCATTTTCGCGTAATTCCTATAAGTATTAAGTAGAAATTCGTTCCGCCAGCTACGCTGGCGGAACGAATTTCTACTTATTTAATTGCTTGGACATCCTTAGTCGCAAAGCCATGAGCGGATAGCTCTTTATTTAAGGCGATCGCATTTTTGACGCGATCGACAAATAGAACTCCATTCAAATGATCCATTTCATGCTGAATTACCCGCGCCAGCAAACCATCAGCGATCAAATGTTTTGGTCTTCCATCTTCATCACGATAGGACACTTCCACCCGATCAGGACGGACAACATCTAAAAACACTTCAGGAATACTCAGACAACCTTCTTCTCCAGTAATCAGATCGCCTCCTGAAGACTTGATTTCAGGATTAATCATCACTAAAGGTGGCTTAGACTCATCCTTGAGTTCAGTGTCAATTACCAATAGTTGCTTGTTAATGCCCACTTGCGGTGCAGCTAAGCCAATGCCATCATTGCTGTACATGGTTTGCAGCATATCAACAACGATCTGACGAATCTCATCATTAACTTTGCTAATGCGCTTGGCAGGTTGACGCAATACGCGATCGCCTAGAGTATGTACATCTAGGGGTGGGTTTTTGACTTTTTGTTTGGGAACTTTAATAGAAATTGCAGACATTACTAATCAGCTTGTAAATTTAAGCCTATATATGAATTACTTACATTTTGGCATAGTTTCAAGCAAAGCCAAAAAGAAGGAATAATGCTTTGCACTATTCCTTCTTTTTGGCTTACAGCAATTACTCCTTTCCCAGTCCAGAAATAGCGTTGCGCCGCAACACTATTTCTGGATTTTATCGCAAAGCGCTAGGCGCGATCTCGTAGGTCAAAAAGTCGTGGGCGGGGATCGTATTGGCAAAAATCATTCTTGCTTCTTTCACTAAATCTTCGAGGAGGATCGAATTGCCAGGGGCATAGCGAGGGCTGAAATGGGTCATGATTAATTGCTTGACATTGGCGAGTAATGCCACTTGCGCCGCCATTGTACTGGTGGAGTGCAAGCGTTGAAATGCCATGTCTGAGTCTTGATGGGCAAAGGTGGATTCATGGATTAGCACATCGGCATTTTGGGCAAGCTCCACTGAGCTGTCGCAAAAAATCGTATCCGTACAATAGGCAATCTTGCGCCCAATTAAAGGAGCGCCACAAAATTGTTTGCCATCAATTTGGCGACCGTCGGGCAGCGTTACCGTTTTGCCCTGCTTTAACTCTCCAAAAATTGGGCCTGGGGGAATGTTCATGGCGATCGCCTTATCGACATCAAACTTACCCGCGCGATCGCGTTCTACCAATCGATAGCCGTGAGCCGTCACCTTATGCTTGAGGGGAGCGGCGATCATATAAAAATCGGCATCTTCACAGACAAGTCCCGCTTTGACCCGATGAACTTTGATCGAATAAGAGAGTCGCGTCTCGCTATAGCGTAAACAAGCATCCAGATATTCGCCCAAGCCAGTGGGACCATAGATATCGATATGGCTGACATTGCCTGCCATCCCGCAACTAGCTAACAGCCCAGGCAATCCAAAGATGTGATCACCATGCATATGCGTAATGAAAATTTTGGAGATTTGGCTAATTTTGACATCACTTCGCAGCAGTTGGTGTTGAGTGGCTTCACCACAATCCAGCAGCCAAACTTCGGCGCGTTGAGGTAAACGTACTGCCACGCTCGACACATTGCGTCCGCGCGTTGGTACACCAGAGCTAGTACCCAGAAAAGTGATTTGCATATCTAGTCATCTACAAAAATCTCGATGCGGTTATTCTTGCCCACTTGACCGTTGGCGCGATCGCCAGTTTGATCGCTCAAGGGCTGACTAACACCATAACCCACGACCATCCAGTAATAGCTCTCTTCGCCGCGTAGTTTGGCAAGATAGCCTTTGACCGATGCGGCGCGCAAGTAGGACAGCGCCAGAGGATCGCCCGTTACATCTAGATCAGTATGCCCGTTGACGCGGATACGTTTGCCCTTGTCCAGTGGTAACTGCGCCGCCACTTCATCGAGGAGTCGAAAGCTTTCAGGTCGAATACTTGACTTATTGGTTTCAAATAAAGCCTCTGATGAGAGCGTAAATTGTTGCTTTTTGTAATTTAAAAAGTCAAGTGATGGTTTCCAAATCAAATCGGGGCGTGCCATGGCGATCGCTAAGCCAATACCAACACCAGCGATCGCGCTCACGCCCACAACCACACTGCGAATCAAAAAACTCACTACCGCAGAACCCGCTTGGCTGTTGCTAGGTGAAGATTTATCTATGGGCTGTTCTGGGGTCGGTAAATTTGTCACGATTATTTTTTCTTTGCTTTCGCACTAACAGTCGTATCGATTAGTTCTAGTTCCGACGCACGGAATGACACCATTTTCTCCCAATTGCCACCACCAAAAATCACGGCAACTCGACCATCGGTGACTCGCTGTACCTGACCTTGAAATCCAAAGTAAGTATCACCTTCGTTGATCACGCGTACCGCCGAACCAGGAAAAATAATCGGTTGCATAGTTGTTCTAACTCTTGGCTATGGTTTTGACTGTAATCATTCTATCTTTTTATCGTCACAATACAATGACTCTTTGCTCTCTGGGATTAGTGGACGCGAAGTGTTTACTAATCCTTACCTTTGCTTCTTGTGTGATAAGTAAACTAAAAAACCAGAGGTTGTTCCGCCCGCTATGCGGGCGGAACAACCTCTGGTTTTAGGTTTTAATTAAGCTGAGTTACTTAATTACTATTGTTGAAATTGATATCGCAAAAATAATTCTGAATCGTGGTGGTAAAGCGATCGCAACTTTAACTTGGCTAAGTCTCCCTCCCCCAAGCCATAACCCTTGCCTGCCACAATCGACATATTATCTAATCCCCCGACGATATAAGGCGCAAAACTGAGAAATAGCTCATCAGCATAGCCTTGAGAAATCAATGTGTAGTTTAGGGCGGCTCCTCCTTCCACTAAGAGACGTTTAACATCAAATTTTTTCAATAAATCTTGTAAAACTTCTTTTAAATCAATTTGGCTCTCTACGGTTGGAAATCTGACAATTTGCGCTTTATCCTCGAGCCAAGGGGCGATCTTCGTATCTTCACCAGTGATCACCATTCGCCACTCTTTCCCTGCCTCCCAAAAGCGATGTTCCTGAGGCAAGTCACCTGAATTAGTAATGACAATTCCTAGGGGTTGAGGTTTCGGGAAATTCTTTTGGCGTTCGGCAGCTAAATCGGTTGGTACGGTGGGAATGAATAGATCTTGGCGCAAAGTCTGACCACCGACTACCACTGCATCAACTTGCGATCGCAATCTTTTCATGAGCAGGCGATCAGGACGAGAGCCTAGGCTGCCTAGTTCTCCTTTGTTGGTTGTGGCTTTGCCATCGACACTAGACACCATGTTGAAGATGATGAAGGGACGCTTCGCGTCTGAGTTATCAAGAGTTACCCCATCGGTTGGGAAGTCTAATTCTTCAAAGTTATAAATGCGATCGTAAGAAGTAAAAAAGCTGTTATACATAGTCTCAATTTTAATAACAAATTTGAAAGCGCGGCTTTGCCGCGCTTTCAAAAAATTTGCTTCTTGTATGGCTGTCGCCACGCGCTAGCTTTAGCTGGCTGTACCGAGAAGGTACAGCAGCCCCATTCTGATAGCGACACCATTTGTTACCTGTTTATCAATTAAGCTCAGACGCGGATCATTCATCAAATCAGAACTAATTTCTACTCCGCGATTGACAGGACCTGGATGTAAAACCTGCACATTGGGCGCACATTTGGCGAGGCGATCGCGGGTAATGCCAAAACGATGGTGATATTCGCGCAAACTAGGAATTAAAAATTGTCCCATCCGTTCCATTTGCAAACGCAAAGTCATCACAAAATCAGCATCTTCCAAGGCAGGTTCAAGGGAATAATGGATTTTTGCACCGTACTCTGCAAACTCTGGCGGCAACAAGGTCGGCGGCGCGGCTAAATGTACTTCCGCTCCATTGGTGAGCAAACTCCATAGATTTGATCGCGCCACCCGTGAATGCAAAATATCGCCAACGATCGCCACTTTCTTACCCTTGAGATCCTTGGCTGTGGGCGCAGTGGCGTTCATATACATACAAATAGTTAGCAAGTCCAGTAAAGCTTGTGAAGGATGCTCATGCTTGCCATCCCCTGCATTGAGAATCGCCACTTTGCCACTCAGCGCATCCATGTCGCGTGCGATCGCCAGAGGTACCCCCGCCGACTGATGGCGAATCACCATGATATCCGTTCCCATTGCCAAAAAAGTCCGCGCCGTATCGAGAATTGTTTCCCCTTTGGAAAGGGAGGAAGTTCCAGGAGCGAAGTTGAGAGTGTCCGCCGAAAGCCTTTTGGCGGCTAACTCAAAGCTATTGCGGGTACGAGTGGAAGATTCAAAAAATAAATTAGCGACAACTTTGCTCTGTAAAGTTGGTACTTTTTTATTCCGTCGCGACAACACTTCTAAAAAGCTAAGCGCAGTTTGGAGAACTGTTTCGTAATCGCTAGGAGTAAAGTCAGCGAGGGAAATGACGTGTCGGCGCTGCCATGTAAGGTCAATCATGGTAACTATCTTGGCAATAGAGCAGTCAATCTGGCTCCGACAATTGCGCCAACAGGAGCGGGAGCGACCATATCTTCTGGCAAGAAAGCACGGGAGCTAACTAGCACAAGGGTAAATAAAAATATAGCAAAAATCAGGATTGGGGCGATGTATTGACGAAAAAATGACACAGTTTTAAGGGTGTAAGTTAACCGTATCTTACAGTAATTTTAGCGCACCTTGAATAAAGATTGTTCCGCTCGCTATAGCGAGCGGAACAATCTATCGCTCTCTCATTAGCCATTCAACGGCTTTATACACAATCTCAGGATCATCATCAAAGCGCCCAATACCAGTATTGCAGCTTTCACAAAGCCATCCCCTAACTTTTCCGCTTGAGTGGTCGTGATCCAACACTATTTTGCTAATCCCAGCAATTGAGTTTTTTCCCTTAGTACAGGACAAAAAGTTGCAAAGATAGACAGGAAGGGGTTTTATAGAAGATAACTACAGCATCCGTAAAACCCCTATGGAAGAGATTAACCTATTCCGCGAAAAATTACAGCAACATCTGCCTTGGAATGCGGCAAGACTGTCTTTTGTGTCGATATTCTTGACCGCGCTAATGCGAGTAAAGACAGTAAACCTAGGGGAAATCGCCACAGGATTTAGCGGCAAAGCCAAAGTTGAATCGCACTACAAGAGATTACAGAGGTTTTTTCGAGACTTTGAGGT
>MNZA01000054.1:19614-31244 GCA_001873375.1 Oscillatoriales cyanobacterium CG2_30_44_21 | reverse complement strand
CGTTTCTTGGGTTTTGCGTCCCACCAAGACTGCTTACAGATATACAAGCCCGTCCATACAAAGCAATACGCTTTACCGCAAATTTAGGGATGGTCAAATTTGATACTTTCATTACATTTTTGTTGCGGGGGCAAGCATTTTGTGTGTTATGTTGTTACATGGCATCAAAATGCCGCATTAATCTGGATTAAACGCAGGTAGCACCTAATCAACAGGTTCAACTTAAACTAGCAAGTTGCAAACAAGTTTTTTAAACAAGTTTTTTGTATCGGCTGCTCCATTCACCTGCTGAAGATTTCATAGCTTAGAGGTTTTCTACTATCATGTCCATTCGCCTTTATGTTGGTAATTTGCCAGCAGAATTAGATCGCCAAGCTCTAGAAAAAATTTTCAATGAATCAGGTGATTCAGTATCTTTGAAAGTCATAACTGATCGCAAAACTGGCAAATGCCGTGGTTTTGGATTTGTGACCGTAGGTACTGATGAAGTTGCCGATACAGTCATTGAAAAATTTAACGGTTATGACTTTAATGGCGCTGTCCTCAAACTAGAAAAGGCTCTGCCTCGCACAAAAGGCAAAGCTGAAGATGGTTCTGACCTAGAAGACGGTGTGGATGAAGCACCGAGAGAAGATGGTGAGTCATTAGTTGTTAGCAATGTTGCTGCGCCCATCAAGGTTGGTGCTGGCGCTGGTGCTAAGCGTAAAAAGCGTAGCAACAATAAAAAGACTACTGGAACGATAACTTCTAGCACCTCCAGCGAAGCGCATCAACCCGATCCGCGATGGGCGCAAGATCTAGAGCGTCTCAAGCAGCAGCTATTAGAAGCGCAAGGCGCAGCCAAGTAATTAGACCTACAAAAAGAAAAAAGCGTTGCCTTGCAACGCTTTTTTCTTTTTGTAGGTCTAATACCAATTCAGAACCCAAGAGTTAGTGGCGGCGCTCCGCGCCGCCACTAACTCTTGGGTTCTATGTCTTAGTACATTTGGCGACAGATGTAAAAACCCAGTTGAGCCATTACGAATTTGGATAGTAAGATTTTTGGCTGGTTAGTGGAGAAGGTGGTGCTGGATTTGGATAGTAGGGTCTTTCATCGGTTAGGGGCGGACGCAACCAGAATCGGAGAGTGTAAATTATTAGTTCCTTAATCTCAGTCCAGATGCGCTCAGATTTGAGAAAAGACTCGGCACTAAACAAAAAGTATTTAGGTTTAAGATCAAATTTAGCTCCGATCGGCCAAGGACATTGGGCAGCTAGATCGGAGTGGCGATCGTAAGGATAGGCTGCTGTTTTTAATGAAGTATTAAGGGCTTGATTCTTAAAAGACATGAATGTGCGCGTTGCTTCGATGGGTGAAGTGACTGCTAAAATCCTTCTACTATTACGAGGATCTTCCCGCAGTAGCCTATTTTTTTCCATTGATTTTATTAACTTACTAATTTCATCGCCACTGCCTCGGACAGATCGCCCCAACGGTTCAATAATGATAAATTGCCTGATCTCGGCGATATTTGAAAAACTTGTCAGCGCGACACACATCTGATCTGCTTCACTTAGTTCCACCTTGGGCAGCGCCTCAGTTGAGGTTTGGGAAGGCTTAGTAAAGTAAGCTTCATAGCGAGGATCGTAACGCAATCCCGCGATCGCAGTTCGCACTTCTTCTTTGGAACGATTTTCCGACTCTGGTTCGATTAGACAAGGGTAGCCTTGGGTTGGCGGATAGGTAGTTCGCTTACCGCCACTGAGAATAATGAAGGGCTTTTGTTGAGGCGGGGCGGCAGTCCAGAGTCTAACTGCTTCTTGGAGACGCGGCTCGTAGGGAGGATTTTCAGCTAAGACTACATATAGATCATAAACACCCAGCCTAAAGTCAGCTAAGTCTTGATCAGAGAGGTTAAGTACTGGTCGCCGATTCGACTGTTCGACAGCATTCACGCTTTGCTGTTCGAGGTAGCAGGTAAATAATTCAGCAGTGGCGTTGTTAGTGGCGATCGCAAATATCAGGAGAATGATTAGAGATTCTCTGGTGACAGCACTGACCCTCTCAATGGCATTTTTGTTGTCAACTTTGTCACCGCTTTTAATCTTGAGATCTTTAAGTCGAAACGAGTAATTGAGAACCATTAACAGCAAGAGAATTCCTGTTAATGTGAAGGGAAACGAAAGGAAATCAACAACTATTTTGGGGATTGGGTCTTCGACAAACCTAAAATTAGCGAAGATAATCGCGATTAAAGCCGTGAATATCACTGTCCCAAAAAGGCGAAACCAGTCCTTAGGAATTGCCTTAAACAGAATCGTAAAGACTGGAATAGCAATTAGCCAAATCAGAATATTGGTTAATAGATCAAACACTATTCCTCCAAAATTCTCTAAATAAATGCTTTCAAAAGACCGATTTTAGGGTTTTCAGTGCCTTCGGCACTGAAAACCCTAAAATCGGTTTCATAATGAGAATTACTGAGAGTTTTCAATTCAGTTGCAATGTCAGTGCCATATGCTAGTCAATAGGGTTACAGATGTAAAGGGTTTTACCAGCTTTTACAAGGTTTTTTCTGGCTATTTGCGTCATTTCCAATAAATTCGTATATTTTGCATTATTTCCTATGTCTGCTAAAGAAGAGTTACGTTTACCTAGTTGGCTACGCCCACAGATCGGCAAAGCTGATCAAATTTCTGAGGTTCAGCAAATAATCAAGCAACGCGGGATTCACACAATCTGCGAAGAGGGTCGTTGTCCAAATCGTGCCGAGTGCTATTCCCAAAAGACGGCGACTTTTTTGCTGATGGGTCCAACTTGTACTCGCGCCTGTGGATTTTGCCAAGTTGATAAGGGGCATCAACCAATGCCCTTAGATCCTGATGAAGCTTGTAAGGTGGCTGAAGCGGTCAATTTGTTGGGCTTGGACTATGTGGTGCTAACTTCAGTGGCAAGGGATGATTTGGCGGATCAGGGGGCTTCGGTATTTGTAGAGACGATCGCGGCGATTAAGCGATCGCGTCCCCATGCCAAGATTGAGGTGCTAACTCCTGACTTTCGCGGCGATCGCCGTTGGGTGGAGATGGTCACTTTGGCAAAACCAGTTTGCTACAACCACAATATTGAGACGGTAAAAAGATTACAGGGCAAAGTACGGCGCGGCGCAAAGTACGGTCGCACTCTGTCAGTCTTAGCAATGGTCAAAGAAATCGATGCTCAGGTGATTACCAAGTCGGGGCTGATGGTCGGACATGGGGAGACTGTGGAGGAGTTGACAGAAACTATGCAAGATTTGTATGCGGTGGGTTGCAGCTCGCTGACAATCGGGCAGTATTTGCGTCCATCCTTGGAGCATTTACCCGTGATTAAATATTGGACTCCCGATGAGTTTGAGGAGTTAGGGGCGATCGCGAAGCAGATTGGATTTCACCATGTGCGATCAGGCGCTTTGGTGCGTAGCTCCTATCATGCAAGCGAGATGTAAAAACCAAAGGCTGACTCGCAGGCGGCGCGGGGGATTCCGTACATCCATCCTATTTACCTCACTTAAACAGGATGTACTCAACCGCGTTAATTCAATCATTAGGTTTAGAAGCCATACCAATCAATTCTAAATCCTTAACAAATTGATCAATTGTGCCTCCGAGTTGATGACCAAAAATCAAGCCTGCAAACTGTTTACCTTTTATAGCCATGGTCACTTGAATTTAGACAAACCAAAACCCAAGAAACGAGTGGCGGCGCAAAGCGCCGCCACTCGTTTCTTGGGTTTTGTGTCCTCACAAGACTGGCTACAGCTATACCTGCGAAGTTTCGGCTAAAACCCGAAAATGAATATCTTGGGTAAAGAAAATACGCCTAACTCCTGCGGGAGCCTGTCAAGTAAAGTACAGCGCTTGGCGCTGACTTAAAACCCAGAAAGTTTTGAAAGCGCCGCTTTCAAAACTTTCTGAGTTTTAAGAAACTGTAACATTTGCGGTGGTGCGATAGAGCTTAGCGCCAACATTGCGTAACTTCTCTTCGATGCGATCATAGCCGCGATCAAGGTGATGCAAGCCCATGACCGTAGTCTCACCATCGGCGGCTAGTCCTGCAATCACAAGGGCGGCGGAAGCGCGTAAATCGGTTGCCATTACAGGAGCGCCCGACAGTTGGGGAACCCCCGTAACCACAGCCACATTATTTTTGAGCCTAATATTTGCGCCCATGCGGTTTAGCTCAGCAACGTGCTGAAGACGATTCTCAAATACAGTTTCGGTGACAACTCCATTGCCTTCGCAGACTGTGAGTAAAGCCATAAACTGAGCCTGCATATCCGTGGGAAAGCCAGGATAGGGAAGGGTCTCAATATCTACAGCCCGATAGCGATCGCCACCGATAACAGTAATCATATTGTCTGAGTCTTGGCGCACGGTCACACCGATATCTTGCAGCTTAGAAATGGCGGCGGTCAGGTGCCAAGGCACAACGGGCGACATCGAAAGCGTTGAGCGAGTGATCGCCGCCGCCACCATAAACGTACCTGCTTCAATGCGATCGGGAATCGCCGTAAAGTCGGCAAAATGTAACTTATCTACGCCATCAATAAATATGGTGTTTGTACCCGCGCCTCTAATCTTGGCTCCCATAGCCCTACAAAGATTAGCCAAATCCACAACTTCAGGTTCTTGAGCTGCATTTTCGATAATCGTTTCG
This sequence comes from Oscillatoriales cyanobacterium CG2_30_44_21, assembly GCA_001873375.1. GTDB lineage: Bacteria > Cyanobacteriota > Cyanobacteriia > Pseudanabaenales > Pseudanabaenaceae > Pseudanabaena. Next base: position 26,569 of record MNZA01000054.1, on the reverse strand, counting down.
CCTTCCGTAAGGGTTGCCGCCATCATTAAAGTTTCCGTTGCCCCGACACTAGGACAGTCCAAATAAATTCTTGCCCCTTGTAGTCGCCCATTGCGGCTTTTGGCATGAGCAATTACAATTCCATGCTCAATCTGCACATCGGCTCCCAAGGCTTGTAAGCCCCGCACATGAAGCTCCACAGGACGCGCCCCGATCGCACAGCCCCCAGGAAGAGGCATTCTCGCGGAGCCGAGTCTGGCTAATAAGGAACCAAGCGCAAAGAAACTGGCACGCATTTTGCTAACCAGTTCGTAAGGTGCAGAGTTAGTGGTCAAGTTACTGGTATCCAGATCAAGAACCTCACCATTGCGCGAAATTTTTACGCCAAGAGTTTCGAGAATGTCACCCATGCGCTGCACATCAGCGAGGTAGGGAACATTGCGAATCCGACAGCCTTCCGATGACAAAAGCGTACCAGCCATCAAAGCTAAGATCGAATTTTTTGCGCCACTAATGGGGACATGACCAGAGAGAGGGGCTTTGCCGATGATGCGGAGAATAGGCGCGTTGGGTTCAAGTTGAGACATTTGCGAAGCTTCGAGCAAGGTGGGTGTTGCTAAATCGTGGCGATCCGTCATTGTTTGCATAGGCTGGGTTAACTGAGCTGCACCTGCATTGTTATGGGTTGTTGTAGAAATAATCGCCCTATCCTCCTCACATCAGAAATCGGAATTAATTTGTCTGCAATTTTGGCTGTATAGCAAGCACTGATGTCGGTTGGCGGCGCTTAGCGCGGCTAATCATTCCTTGCAAAAGTAACAACAGCTATAAAGTTTAGCGGAGTATATCCGAAAAACCACCAATCTTTGCACAGTAAGTGTATTTACTCATTATTAGTGATCAGGTCACATTGTCAATAACTCAAATAGCCCTGTGGGTACAAGTTTTCCTAGCGCTGGAAAATCATCGAGCTTTTGCCATGCCGCAACTATCTCTGAGCCACTGGATTCCTGACCAATAATTAATACTTTTTCGTAAAAGCTCTGATCGACAAATTTAGCATCATAGACAAATACCACCTCATGACATGGCTTCCCGCCATATCGAAATAAGTTCTCCAAAACTTCTAAAAATTTTATATCAAAAATCTCCGCCTCAATTTCCTCTTTGATTTCTCTGACGATCGCAGTTTGACTCGTCTATCCAAATTCAATTCCACCACCAAGAGGTCCATAGAATGTTGCACCATCTTCAGGGTCGGCATCCTGAGCAACAAGTATTGATTGCTGGTGCAAAAACACACAAACCGCCTTGCATCTAATGTTTTTCATTTTCAAACTTTTTTCAAATTTTACAGTACTTTGCGCTGACTTATATACAAGAAGATTTTGAAAGCGGCGCTTTCAAAATCTTCTTGTATATAAGTTCTAGCGATTTTAATTTTTATTACCCAAACAAGTTAAGGGACTTGCGATTTAATAAAGTACCAAATATAAATCCCGAATCAGTGGGGCGGCTTTGCCGCTCCACTGATTCGGGAAAATCTGGATTGGTATTTTATTTTCCCGCAAACCCCTAACTGTAAGTGTCGCGCTAAGCGTAGCAATTACAGGCTTGATGATGCAATCCTAAATCCTGCGTGCTGATAAAAGCTAGGACGGAACCAGTTGCGATAATACGGCTCGGCTTCGGTTCCACTGGTAATCCATGAGCCACCCGCCATCATGTAATGCGCTTCATCAAAATATGAAGCGGAATAGTTTTCATAAAGAGCATGGGATTGATATCCCGCAAAGGGAATTAAATGATTGTCTAACCATTCCCAAACATTACCCCGCAGATCAGATATTTCCAAACAATTCTTAGCATTGTCCAGAGAACCGACTGGACTGGGCGAGCCAACTTTCAAATGAAGGTTGTAATTTGCGGAAGATGGGAATTTTTTTGTTTTCTCTTGAGAAATTAAATGCGGTTCCATAGAAATTCCATAGGTAGCCAGATACCACTCATCTTCGGTCATCAAGCGGCTGTCGTTGCCTAGCCATCGACAATAGGCGATCGCTTCATGATGATTAACTTCCACTGGCCAAGTGAGGGGCAGTTCTATCTCATCAAACATGGCGCGATATTCGTAAAAATTGTTTTTAGGAATCCAGAATTTAGGATGATGGACATTATGCTCGACTTTCCATTGCCAAGCTGACTCAGCCCAATATTCAGGATTTTCGTAACCGCCCACTTTTACAAATTCCAGAAAGTCCGCGTTGGTAACTAGAAATTTACTGACATAAAAAGTATCGACATCCACAAGGCGATCGCCATATTCAATATCCCAACCATAGATACTCGAGTCTTTCGGTTTCCCTAACTTCACAATGCCGCCACGAACTTCCAACATCACATTTGAATATAAAAGATGATGCGAAGCAACATCTTTTATTGGGGCATACTGCCAGTTTTGAGGGCGGCGCAGTTGCTCAACGGGCAGTTGGCGCAATAGCATTGAGGATGTTTCTATGTGAATGAACTGATGTTCGATCGCCATCATCAACGCCCAGAGTTCGTGTTCTGGATGAATAGGATGGACAATCTTCAAGTTTTGAATCAGATCACAAATACATTCATATACCTGTTGGCGATATTGCCAAACTTGACAAACATCAACTTGTCTAAGGTTAGTAAATATTCCTGCAATATCATCAGGCTTTTCAGGATCAACTCCCATTTCAAAGAGTATCTCAAAATCTGGATGTATCCCATTTTTTATTAAGCCAACCCTGAGCGATTTGTTTATATAAAATACTGCTGAATGTCCTAGATAAAATATTAGTAAATTACGGAAAGGATCAGGATTAGTGTAAAAAGTATTGGGATCGATTACACTTTTCATCAAGCAATTGTCTATTTCCCAAGCTCTTTGAAAATATTCAAAAATTTGAGCGCGATCGCAATGGTAAAGATCGGGCGGCTGAGTTGATTGATCGCTAATCATAAGTTTTTAAATTTTGGCAATACTTAAATTATGCTTAAACTTGACACAAAATTAAACCAAACAATTGCTGGGGATCTGTCCAAAACTTGACGGTTTGTAAGCCTTGCGATCGCAATTGTAATTGGAGAGCATCTAGATCAAACTTGCGAGAAATCTCGGTTAAAATCCCTTCGCCTGCCGCAAATTGCACTTTCAAATTGAGAATATCCAAAGATACTTCCTGCGCTGACTTGGCATACAAATACATTTCAATTTGATGATCAGCTTGATTATAAATAGCTTTATGCTCAAATAAATCGCAATCAAAATTTCCTTGAAATCGCCAATTCAAATGGGCAAGCATATTCAAATTAAAGGCAGCGGTGATACCCTGCGCGTCATTGTAAGCCGCCTCCAAAATCTCTGTCGATTTCTGTAAATCCACACCCAATAAGAAGTAATCACCCTTAGTAAGTGCATGGGCAACTTTTCCTAAGAACTCATCAGATTCCGCAGCACTAAAATTACCGATGGAACTTCCCAAAAAGAAAATCATGCGCGATCGCTGATGATTTTTGTCTAGGTACTGTAAGGCTTCTTCATAGGTTCCAATTAAGCCTGTGATCGTTAAATCTGGATATTTTTGTTGTAGATGTAGAACGCTAGTTTTGAGAATACCGCCACTAACATCAATGGGGATGTAACTGAAGCCTTCCGCAATAGCGGTGTTATCTGATATTTTTTGATAAGCACTTAGAAGATAATTAGTTTTTGTGGAACTACCGCTACCTAATTCCACAAGCTCACAAGATCCCGTAATGTCGGCGATCGCATTGGCATACTGCCCTAAAATACTCGCCTCTGTGCGGGTGGGATAATATTCTGGTAAATCACAAATTTGCTCAAATAGTGCCGAGCCGCGATCGTCATAAAAATACTTTGGTGGCAGGCTTTTAGGATTTGTAATCAATCCTGCAATGACATCATCACCGTCCTTGCTGATAACCTGACTATGTTGATGGAGAATTTTTAAGTGTTTGACTGTCATACGCGGATTTTTTAAAATTACTCAAAGCTAATTCTACATTTTCGGGACTTATCCCAATTAACAAAAAGGCTATACCGAAAGATATAGTTACCACGTTTTGCGCTAAAACTCGATCTTTTGACTATGGTTTGTAGTGGAAAAAGCTTGCAGAAGACAATTAAGTACAGAGCTTTGCGCTGACTTAGAGCCCAGAGAGAGTTTGGAAAGCGGCGCTTTCCAAACTCTCTCTACCTCTCCAAGTCTCAATTGGCGGTACTTAATTGTCTTCTACAAACTTGAACATATTAAATTTAATGGATTGAAGCTTTTAAGTAGCTAGGCATAAGTAACCTAAAAACCAAGAAGGTCGTTCTGCCCGCTACGCGGGCGGAACTGACCTCTGTTGAGCTACTTATCAAGAGAGTCGGCGAATTTATCAAAAAGTTATTGCACTAAACCTCAGAAAGATTTAGCCTTGCCATTACCCAGGTTACATAAATACCAACGGGACTCCAAAGTAAGTAGGGAACTAGCAGCCATCCAGCCAGAGTGGAAACCCACCAAACTTGAATCGTTAAAACCAAACCCAGCCTTGGAGATTGATGGATATTGCTTGTCCCACTTTTCAGCAAAGAGTTCGAGGTTAAATTCCGCATCCGATTCTGTAGCAGCGCTATAAATCCGCCTTGAGGTCAGCACAAACCTGCTTGCGCTGTTGTTTAGCTTTCCCCGATTTACCCGCCGCAGTAATTATGGAATATATGCAGCAACGCTTAGTTTTGGAAGAAAGTGCAACTTTAAGAGAGTTTCGGAAATGGATAAGGGCTAATGTTGTGCGATTGTAGCTATTAAAGAAAGAAGCACCAAATTGGTGCTTCTTTCTTTAATAAGCGTCCTGTAACTCGTAAAAATCGGGAGTGACGTAATCCTTTCGCAGTGGATAACCAATCCAGTCTTCAGGCATCAAGATCCGCTTCATATTAGGGTGTCCTTCGTAGACAATGCCATACATATCGAAGGTTTCGCGCTCTTGCCAATCGGCTGTTTTCCAGATCCAGTAGACCGATGGACAGCGAGGATCGGCGCGGGGGAGAAATACCTTAATGCGAACTTCTTCAAGGCGATCGCTTCTAGAAATTCCTTCATCGCTTAGTTTTGCCAAGTGATACATACTTACCAAACTGTCACCAGCACCAGCGTCATAGCCACATTGACACATTAAGTAGTTAAATCCGTAGGCATAGAGCGCAGTGGAAAAGGGTAGCAAGAACTGACGATCAATTTTGAGTATAGGAACACCTTGATGATCTAAGCCAAGAAATTCATGCTCAAAGCCATTGCCGGTTAGCCACTGCGACACAGGCGCATTGACTTCCGCAGTGGCAAGAGCCGCCGAATCAGTTTGGGATTCTTGATTATCGGTATTATCTGCCAAGGGTTTCGACCTCCTTTTGAGCCATTTGCAATGCAGGTAATGGAATACCAGATTCGACTAGCTCCTGCGGTGGAGCCATGCGACTAGGCATCTCAAGATATTTCCCTGTCAATATGGGGCTAACTACCTTCATTTCATGCTTGACTGCATAGTAACGATGGGTACGGTTGAGATTAGCTCTCTCTTGAAATCCTTCTGTACCAATCTTTTTACGCAATTTGATAATCGCATCCATGATCGCTTCAGGACGAGGAGGACAGCCAGGGATATACACATCAACGGGGACGAGTTTATCAACGCCCCTCACTGTGGTGTAGGAGTCACTGCTAAACATTCCGCCAGTGATCGTGCAAGCACCCATCGCAATTACATATTTAGGTTCTTGCATCTGCTCATAGAGACGCACCATCGCAGGAGCCATTTTCATGGTGACAGTACCCGCAACAATCAGCAGGTCAGCTTGACGGGGGCTAGAACGGGGCAGTAGTCCAAATCTGTCAAAGTCAAATCTGGAGCCAATCATGGCGGCAAACTCAATAAAGCAGCAACTAGTGCCGTAGAGCATTGGCCAAAGACTGGACATTCTTGACCAGTTGTAAAGGTCATTAAGAGTGGTCAAAATGACGTTATTTGATAAGTCTTGGGTAACTTGCGGCTTTTCAGCAGGGTTGATGAGGCGTTGGGTTTGTTCTTCAATGGAGAAGTCCAAACTGATATTTTCAGGTTTCATGACCATTCTAAGGCTCCTTTTCTCCAAGCGTAGACTAGACCTAATACGAGGATGCTAATAAATACGAGTGCTTCAACAAAAGCTAGTAAACCTAGTTTACTAAATGCGATCGCCCAAGGGTAGAGAAATACTGTTTCTACGTCAAAAATCACGAAAGCTAAGGCAAACATATAATAGCGAATATTAAACTGAATCCAAGCGCCACCAATGGGTTCGCAACCAGATTCATAGGTGGTGCGACCTGCGGCTCCTGACTGCTTTGGGCTTAATAATCCTGACAGTGCCAATCCCGACAGTGGAACGAGCGTACAAATAATGATGAATACCAATAAGTATTCGTATCCGCTTAAAACCAAGATGGATTACCTCTTCAAGCTGTCTTGACTAAATTCTAATTTATGGAGTAAGGGTTTCGCAATTTAATCAAGAACTGGATTTTCAGCGGCGCGGCTTCACCGAAAATCTACTTAATTATTTTGCCGAGCTACTTACAAATTCATAAAGTTAGGAGATGCTAGCTACATTATACGGTTGCAGTGGTAGATGAAAATTTGTTACGGAGTAAAAACTTATCTATATGTCGGCTTATATAATTAAAACCTATGTCAAATCTGGGGTTAAGCGCCCTTAGGTGTTTGACTTGCAATTGTGCCAACTAATTTATTCCAGCATATATTTTTATAATTACTTTTACAGCAATTGCTGATTCAAACGAACAAGAATGGATTTGCAAGCGTTGCCAAGCAATGCTTACAAATCCATTCTTGGTTCGGGTTTAGGCTCGGAGGTCGCTTAGCCAAATTTGGCTGAGCG
>MNZA01000054.1:12018-19606 GCA_001873375.1 Oscillatoriales cyanobacterium CG2_30_44_21 | reverse complement strand
GCCTGATTGAACAAATACATAACATAAATTTATTAAAAGTTTAGGAGCATCCATGAGCCAAGGTTTAGCAGCGCTTTTGCGCGTAGGCACACAAAAATCTCACTCAGCCGCAGAGAGTACGGACTTTATCAAATGCTTTTTGAAGGGTGTAGTGGACAAGACTTCTTATAGCAGATTGGTCGGCAACCTTTACTTTGTTTACAGTGCGATCGAAGCCGAGTTTGAAATGCATAAGAATGACCCTGTACTAAGCAAGCTCTACTACCGTGAACTTTGGCGCGAAAAGAGTCTTGAACTCGATATGTTGTTTTACTTCGGTTCCAATTGGCGCGAGACAGTCAAGCCGACAACCGCCTGTGCCAAGTACCTCGCCCGTATTCGTGAAATTTCGGCTAATGATCCAGTTTTACTCGTAGCCCATGCCTACACTCGCTATATGGGTGATCTTTCGGGTGGGCAAATCCTCAAAAAGATTGCCAAAGAGTCGATGGGCTTGGCAGAAGGCAGTGGTACCGCGTTTTATGAATTTGATGATATTCGCAATCACGGTGAGTTCAAAAAGCACTATCGTCAAGCGCTCGACACTTTGCCTATCGATGCCGCCACTGCCGATCGCATTGTCGATGAAGCCAATGCTTCTTTCCATATGAATATGGCTATGTTCCGCGAGCTAGAGGGTAACTGGTTGTTGGCGTTGACTAAGTTTGGCTGGAATTCCTTGATTTCTAAGCTCAAGGGTGAACCCAAGCATACTTCTGTCCGTCCTGAGTCTAAAGCTGTTGCACCAAATTAAATAAGGCTCCATAGGTGTTTCGGGGAGTTAAAGAAAGGAGGGAGTGCAGCAAAGCTTTACCCCTCTTTTTGGCATTTTGCGTCTTTTTTTAGCTTCTTCGGATCGTTGACGGGCAGACAGCTTTACAGTCTACTGATGCTTTGATGAGTACAGAGAGATTTTTGCTCATCGGCGCGAAGCGCCGATGAGCAAAAATCTCTCTGGGTTTTAAGTCAGCGCAAAGTGCTTTAATTTAAAAGTGATTGAGAACTTTTTTTTGAAACCAATTCTTGATAATTGGCTGTAGTTTTAGCTCCAAAATGTAGGAAATACCAATTGTCAATCCAGCCCAGATCAGCGCCCGTGCAATAAAACTAAAAGTGGAACCACTAAAAAAAGAAACATAATTGATCAGGTTCATAATTGGCATATGGAATACATAAAGCCCATAGGAAATGCTGCCGAAGAATGTGAACTTGTGAAAGATGTTAGGGCGAGATTGCCAACCCCAAAGAGCCAGTCCTAAAGCTAAATGGAAGCCTCCAAACCAAGCAAATTGCTGACCGCGCACCAGTAAATAAGCAGTATTGGCAAGGGGAAGAGCGATCGCGATCGCATTGAGCCAGCGTACATGGGGAATCCGTCTTTGGGTCAAAGCTGTAAACAGTAAGACGCAAAGCGGAAAATAAACGAAGTCAGTAATACTAATTTCGGCAAGGTTGAGATTGGTTAGTCCCATAACTTCCGAGTACACTTTTGCCAATAGACAGCTTATCTGTAGCAATAAAAATAAGCATATAAGCAACTAGAGGAAAAGTGGTGATAGTTTCGGCTCTAGGTTTTTTCCAAGCAAGCCACAGCCCAAACAACCAAAATATCCACCCTGTCGCATAGCCTGAAATGAGTGGCGGCACAGCAGGAATAAATGGAAATACACAGGCTACGACCAACGAACAGAGCATCAGTGGAACCACTTTTGGCTGAAAATACCAAACAGCCAGAAAGACTAAGTAATAAACCACTTCATAGTGCAGAGTCCACAACACTCCGTTTCCCTTGATTAATGCCGAAACTGCTACCTGCAAGAAGAACAAGTTCCCGACAATAGTTTTCCAAGTGTCACCTTGGATTGAAATTATTCCCAAAATAACTGCCAATACATATATGGGATAGAGCCGAATAAAGCGCCTGAGGAGATATCGAATCACGTTAGTTTGAGAAAAAGGTAATCGATTAGTGAGTCCAATCACGTAACCAGATAGCGTGAAAAAAATTAGAATCCCGCCGTGAGCAGCATTAAAAAAGTATCCAATCGGTAAAGTTGGATGATAGGCGGGATCGAGCTTAAAATCAAAGAAAAAAATATGAGAATATGCGACCCAAATTGCGGCAATTCCGCGTAGCCCGTCAATAGCGTGGTCATACATCTTGCGATCTTCAACCTGCACTTCAGGCGATGGCACAAAGTGATCGCTTAGATCTATTTCCTCGGTGATTTGCTCTTGCATATGTAAAATTTGACTGTTACGACTTTGGAAATCACAGTAATTGTATAGCAATCCTCAGGAATGCCATTGGTTGTTTCGCTCGCTACGCAGACGAAACAACCAACTCATACCAATTCACAAAAGTGTAGTCACACTTTTGTGAATTGAAAACCCAACCCAGTAAGGTTTTTTAAATAAAGAAATGGCTACGCCATTTCTTTATTTGGTATTAAAAGCGATCGCCTCTGGTTAAGCAACCAATTTTTAATTTTGTGTTTAGCTTTGGTACGATAAGTTCGGGGGAGTAGAACGACAGAATTAGCGATTTTGCACCCATAACTTTGGAGATTTTTATGAGGCAGTGTGGATTTCTGATACAGAGCAGACAGTTGCCCAGACAGGATCGCACTTCCGCGATCGCCGACTTGGAGCAGAATTTGCAGGAAAATTCTAGGGACTCATTCTCAACTTGCTTGGATTTGGCAATGGAATTGATGGCAACCAAGCAGCAAGATGCGATCTATCGAGCTAAGTCTTTGATCAATCAAGCTAAAGATACATTAGAACAGGACTTCACCGCCAGCCCTGCTCAGGACTCGCCTTTACAGCAGGAAAATCTCGCTTACTTACTATATGTGCAAGCCATTTTGTCGGTATCGATAGGTGAAATGAGTACAGCGCTGGATCAATTGCAAGGTGCTTACAATATTTACATCGGTATTAATCATAGTGAAGGGCAGTCTTTAATTGATGACACCCTTGGGCAATATCATCTCCAACATTTCAACTCACAGCTAGCTTTATCTCACTTTGAACGATCGCTATCTTTGCGCCTTGAGGGAGAAGAAAGGGAGATTGCCCTCAGTTATATACATTTGGGCTGCTTATTTTTATTTACCAATGAGCTGGAGCAGTCCGCTAGTTTGTTTGGTAACGCCCTAGAAATCGCGATTGCCAATACTAACGAATATTTGCGGCGACAAGCTCTTAAAGGACTGATCAAAATTGCGATCGCCAGACATGAATGGGCTGAGGCGATCGCCCTACTTAAAGATGTGATCGGCTTACTAAAGGAACCTGCGGATGCGATCGAAATTGCCTACTTGTACGGCGATCTTGCCGAATCTTTGCTAGGTAAAGATCAATTAGAAGAAAGTCTAATCTGTGTCAGGATTCAAGTCTTGCCAAGGTTTCGCGACTTTCAACATTCCCAAGGCATTGCAATCGCCAAACATTTGCGGGGACGTATTTATATGCAGCGTTTAGCCGTAGGTCTGGACGCGCTGGACGAAGATGCCATTGAAACGGCGGAAGACTCCTTAATCGATGCTTCTATTGGCTTTGAGCAATCTGGGATGATGTTTGAATATGCCAAGTCTCTTTATGATCTGGCTTCGCTCTATCAACTATGCAGTAATTCGCAATTTCAATATCAGTATCAAGGTAAGTCTTTGCGATCGCTAGAGTTGTCGCTGAGCGTTCTTAGTCAGATTGGCTTGGGTGATGGTGAGTTAGCCACTAAGGTTGACGCATTACTTGATCAAGTAATGCGAAAGGGCTAAAAGCCAATAAAAAAGCGTTGCTTCGCAACGCTTTTTTATTGGCTTTTAAATGCAGAAATGGCTGCGCCATTTCTGCATTTGGGTTTAGTAAACAGGGAGCGTAAAGCGAAAACAACTGCCTTTTTTGCCGATCGCGTCATCGACCCAGATGTGACCATAATGGGCGGTAATAATACGGCGACATAGCGATAAACCGATGCCATAACCATCGGCTTCATCATCGCGCTCAAGGCGATAGCGTTCCTCAAAAATGCGATCGCGCAGCTCCGCAGGAATTCCTGGTCCATTGTCAGTGATGCTCACCTCAATTTTTTGGGCGGTGCGGTGCATCACGGTCATTTCGATCTTGCCGCCTTCGGGCGTATATTTGGTGGCATTTCCTAATAGGTTGATCAAGACTTGGCGAATTTTTTCTTGATCAACGTAAACGGGAGGCAAATCTGTGGGAATATCTCTGACCAATTTTTGATACTTGTTCTCCAAACATTTACTCAGATAAAAGTCACTCATGACGCTGTGACATAATTGGTCAAATTGAATTTTTTGGCGCTGGGTACGAAACTGAGCATTAGCGCCCCGACCTGCCTCAAGGATATCGGTGATCATACTGTCTGCGTCTTTTGCCTTAGTGCGAGCGTGTTTTAGCAGTCGCGCCGCCATTTGGGGATCAATTTTATCGGCATTTTTTTCAATGGTATCGATCGCTAGCAAAATTGCCGTAAGCGGATTGCGTAAGTCATGGGCGAGCATCCCCAGCACCCGATCTTTGAAGCGAATTTGTTCCTCGATTTCTGCTTTTTCTTGGGTTAACCGAAACACCTCATCGGCAAGATGGGTGACTGCGTTCATGTATTCAATATTTTGGGCGAGTTCGGGCGGATGGCTGTGGGTTTGCTCATTTACCTGTTGCTTCCAAGTTTCCCAAAAGCTCTCTAGTTGCATCAAAATATTTTTACCAGCGATCGTCTGGCGAGGTAGGGGCGAAAGCTTTAGCAGCGCAGGTGACATCACCACCTTAAAAAGTTCCGCTAATTGGGGTTGACTAGCGACATTGATTATTTGTAGCTCTGAGCGACAAGTTTTTTCGCGTAGCAAAAATTCCTCTACATCCTTGACGAGATCCTTAGATTTGGGGCGATCGTCGATAAATAGTAAAAGTTGTAAGGTCGATTCAGGTAATCTTGGAACAGTCCTCATTGGTTTGCGGACTCGCAACGACTTTGGCTAGACAGATTTGTAGAGATTTTTTAACACATTCTTAATAATTATATAAGTGTTCCCATGAGTTTACCGCAACAACGTTGGCAGATTTTTGACCCGCAGCCCGATTTAGCTCAAGCGATCGCCGATTCAACAGGACTTTCACCCGTAATTGCTCAGGTTTTACTAAATCGCGGCATAAATACCCCTGAGGCGGCTCAGATATTTCTTGATCCAGAGTTGGAAGATTTTCCTTCGGCGATCGCCGCTTTTCCAGATTTATCGAAAAGTGTTGATTGTATTGAGCAAGCCATTAAAAATGGCGATCGCATCACAATTTGCGGGGACTATGATGTCGATGGCATGACTAGCACCGCTTTGTTAATCCGTACTCTGAGATTATTGGGATCTGTGGTGGAATACGAGATTCCTAGCCGCATGACCGAGGGCTATGGGATTAATACGCGCATTGTCCGAGATTGCCATGAGCGCGATGTGAAATTAATCATTACTGTCGATAATGGCATCACTGCTTATGAAGCGATCGCCCTTGCCAAATCCTTAAATATTTCCGTAATTGTCACCGATCACCACGAAGTCCCTGAAGACCTCAGCAAGATCCCTCCCGCGACCGCAATTCTAAATCCCAAATATAAAGTTGATCCTGCATCCCCATACTTCACGATCGCAGGTGTGGGCGTTGCCTATGTGTTGGCATTGGAGTTAAGCGATCGCTTTGGCAAACGCGCCGAGTTAGAACAACCACTTTTAGAACTTTTCACCCTTGGCACGATCGCCGACTTAGCATCCTTAACGGGCATCAATCGCCGTTTGGTCAAAAAAGGCTTGCGCTTACTGTCGCAATCTAAAGTAATTGGCATTATTGCGCTGATCAATGAATCGGGCATCAGTAAAGATAAACAAGTCGGCATGAAGCCCGAAGCGATCGGATTTGGATTAGGTCCCAGAATCAATGCGATCGGCAGAATTGGTAATCCCCAAACCATTATTGACCTATTGACCTGTGACGAGATGGGAGAGGCGATCGCCCTAGCTCAAGAATGTGAGTCCACAAATAAAAGGCGGCAGGAGCTTTGTAAAGATATTGAACAAGAGGCGATCGCCTATATGACTAAAAGAAAGTCAGAGGGTTTTGATATTAAACAAGAACGAGTCTTGGTAATTGTGGATCGGGAAGTGCAGGATACTCTCTATCCCTAGAAATAAAGAAATGGCTATGCCATTTCTTTATTTGAAAACCAAAACAAAAAGAGCGTTGCAACTTTCCTCTAACCTGATTGGCTATGGATATATTATGGAGTTTAAGTTCGGTAAAGTCATTATGAACAACTCAAGCCAGCCTCAAACCAACTAAACACATGGGTTAGCGCCCCTTGGACAGAATTTGGCTGATATCTGTATTGCAAAAGGTGCATGAGAATTACTTCCAAATTGCTTTCGATTTCTTCAATGAGATTTTCTCCATCTAGCTCATTTAGATTCTCTGACCGCAACAAATTTACCGCTTGCTCAATCCAAAGATAAAAATCCTGTTCATATAGATCTTGATGAGATGTTTTTTGTTTAGGCATATTTGGCGGTGTAGCTGCGGGCGATCGCATCACAACGCTCATTGTCAGGATCGCCAGAATGACCCTCGACCCAGTGCCAGCGAATAGTTGATGAATTTAGTTGATCGAGTTGTTGCCAAAACTCTTGATTTTTGACAGGCTTATTGTCCTTAGTTTTCCATCCATTCTTTTTCCAGCCCTTAATCCATTTGGTAATTCCATCTAAAACATATTTGCTGTCGGTATAAAGATCAACAGGGCTAGACTGAGACTGCGATGCAAGGAATTCTAAAGCGGCGATCGCTCCTTGCAGTTCCATTTGATTATTGGTAGTGTCACGGATGCCGCCGCCTAATTCTTTGGTGCTGCCATCGGCGAAATGGATGACTACACCCCAGCCTCCTGGCCCAGGATTTTTAGAACAAGCGCCATCGGTATGGATACTAATGATTTTTGATGGATCTTTTGATAGCTCTGGATCTGCTGCTTTAGCTTTTGGGCTGGCGGGTTTAACTTCCAGAATTGGTTCTGATTGAATCGTGGTGGCTGATTTTGTGGTTTTAGCCGCACTGTGGGGGCGCGATCGCGTAATTTCCACGGTAACGGAACCTTGAAAGTTAGGAATAGGAGGATGTTTGATCACTTTTACTTCCACCTGCGAGATTTTAGAATCTTCCAATAGACTATCGGCGATCGCGCCTGCTAGCCGCTCGATCAACTTATATTTTTGAGTTTGGATTAACTTCTCAATCTTCTGAATGCAAGAAATGTAATTGACCGTATCTTCAATTTCATCATTGTGAGTGGACTTCTCAAAATCGACCCATAGGGTAGCATCTACAGCAAACCACTGTCCCAATACATTTTCTTCGGGCAGATATCCTACATATCCATAGGCTCTAACGTTTTTGAGATAAATTTTGCTGGCTGTCATGGTTTTCTATGGCAATTTACTAATTTTTGAGGGCGCGACTTTGCCGCGTCCTCAAAAATCTA
>MNZA01000054.1:0-12008 GCA_001873375.1 Oscillatoriales cyanobacterium CG2_30_44_21 | reverse complement strand
GGCGGCGCTTCGCACCGCCCCCAACTCTCTTAATTTTTTGGTGTCGCGGCACAGCGTTCAAGTTCATGTATTCTTAATAACTAAAGCGCCTTGCGCTCAAACCCGAACAAAGAATAATTTTGAAAGCGTTGCGAAGCAACGCTTTCAAAATTATTCCGTCAACCCCAGAGAATTTATGGAAATGGGCGCGGAGCGCCCATTTCCATAAATTCTCTGGGGTTGGTACAACTTTTTGAGTTAACTTAAATTAAATACAAACAAAGCAATCTCTATGCAAGCGTATGTACTGGGACTAGGACAGTCTGGAGTTTCGGCAGCAAAATTACTCAAAGCCGATGGTTGGCGAGTGACCATCAGCGACAGCAACATCAGTCCTAGCTTGGAACTACGCAAACAAGAATTGGAAAAGCAGGGATTTTCTGTAGTTTTAGGAAGCTTTCCCGACTTTGAAAATTTGATCTCTTCAGGTCAGGCTGTGGACTTGGTGGTGGTTAGTCCAGGTGTGCCTTGGGATCGTCCTGAGGTGGTGAAGTCGCGATCGCTGGGCATTGCGACCGTGGGCGAAATCGAGCTTGCTTGGAGATATCTGAAGCAGATTCCTTGGGTGGGCATCACTGGCACTAATGGCAAAACTACCACCACGGCTCTGACGGCGGCGATTTTTCAACGGGCGGGACTCAAGGCGATCGCCTGTGGCAATATTGGCTTACCCGCTTGCGAAATTGCCCTTCAAGTTTTGCAAAAAGAAACTCAGCCCGACTGGATCATCGCCGAACTCAGTAGTTATCAAATCGAATCAACTCAAACTGTCAAACCGCACATTGGCATTTGGACAACCTTCACGCCCGATCACCTCAACCGTCATTACACCCTCGATACCTATCGCGACATTAAGGCAGGTTTGATCGAGCGGGCTAGCCATATCGTTTTGAATGGTGACGATCCTTACTTGCTCAAATATGGGGCAGCGATGTGGCCCTCGGCACTCTGGACAAGTATTGATGAACATATCGCCGAAGCAGTTGTCGATGGAGTTTGCATTAGTGATACTTGGGTGAAATTTCGCGGTGAGCCAGTAGTTCCCATTTCTAACTGGACTCTGCTCGGCAAGCACAATCGCCAAAACCTGCTCATGGCAGTGGCAGCAGCAAGGCTCGCAGGAATTGACGCAGAACAGATTAATTTGGCTATTTCTGAGTTTCAAGGCGTTCCCCATCGCCTTGAGCTAGTCTGTCGTCATGAGGGTGTCACCTATGTAAATGATAGTAAAGCGACAAACTATGACGCTGCCGAAGTGGGGCTATGCGCGGTCAAAGCACCCGTGATTTTGATTGCAGGCGGACAGCCAAAACAGGGAGATGCTAGCGCATGGATTGAGCAGATTCGCCATCGGGCGATCGGAGTGTTGCTGATCGGCGAAGCCGCGCCCCTATTTGCGGAGATGCTAGCGGACTCGGGTTTTAAAAACTATGAAATCGTCGAAACCTTAGAAAGAGCCGTGCAGACTGCCGCTACGATCGCCCACCATTGCGTTTACAATCATCCTAGTCAGCCCTTGCCAACTGTGCTATTCTCGCCAGCGTGTGCCAGCTTTGACCAGTTTGCTAATTTTGAAGTTCGAGGCGATCGCTTCCGCCAACTATGCCAAGAAATCAGCCCACCACCCCGCATCGACAGCCTTCCCGAATCGCCATGACCCCATCTTCTCTGCCGCGAGATCTTGCCACGCTTAATCTCTTTAAGCGCCGCACAGTCTTGATTTGGCTATTTTTGACATTATCGATGGTGAGCTTGATGGTGCGTCTGGTCTTTTTGCAGGTGGTCACTGCCCCAGCTTTAACGGACAAGGCAAGAAAGCAGCAAATGTATACCCTGCGCCCGTTTATCCCTCGCCGCACGATTACTGATCGCAAAGGCACTGTGCTTGCCCTTGATCGCCCTGTTTTTACCCTATTTGCCCATCCGCACCTCTTTAAAAAGACGAAAAGAGATCAGTTAGAGTCGCCAGTAGAAGAGATTGCCACTAAGCTTGCCCCGATTTTGGAGCGTCCTGTCGATGAGTTAACCAAAGTCCTCGGTCGTGACACCACATCGATCCAAGTGGAATATTGGCTGTCCGAGGAAAATGCTGATCGCATCCATAATTTGCGCCTAGAGGGACTCGACCTAGTGCAGCAGCGCAATCGCCTCTATCCCCAACAGGATCTCGCCGCCGAAATCATTGGCTATGTCAATGTCGATCATCGCGGTCAGGCAGGGATTGAGATTAGCCAAGAAAAATTATTAGAGCGCACTGATCAAACTCCCTCGGTGACACAGGATGGCTATGGCAAGTTGATCCCCACGCGGATTCCTGCGGGCATGATTCGCAGCGATCGCACTAGCCTACAAATAACTATCGATGCCCGCATTCAACGCACGGCACGGCAAGTCCTCAAGCAGCAAATGGTCAAATTTAGTGGCAAGCGCGGCGCTGTAATTGTGATGGATATTCGTGATGGAGGGCTGCTTTCTCTTGTGACTGAGCCGACTTACGATCCTAATCGTTTCTATGAAGTTACCAATTTAGAACTATTTAAAAATTGGGCTGTCTCTGATCTCTATGAGCCAGGCTCGACTTTTAAGCCAATCAATGTGGCGATCGCCTTGGAAGCGGGCGCAATTCAGCCCGATACAGTTTTAAATGATGAAGGCTCATTGATCATCGGCGGCTGGCCCGTGGCAAACTTTGACTTTGATCAAGTTGGCTCCCCAGGGGCGCTCAGTATTGGTCAGATTTTAGAGCGATCGAGCAATGTGGGCATGGTGCATATTGTCCAACGCATGAAGCCATCAATTTATTATGGTTGGCTAGAGCGGATTGGGCTAGGTGATACTTCGGGTATAGATTTGCCCGCCGAAACTGCAAGCACGCTCAAACCCCAAGAGCAGTTTATCGAGCAGGTGATTGAACCCGCCACCTCTGCTTTTGGTCAAGGCTTCTCGCTGACACCAATTCAAATGGTGCAGATAGAAGGCATTTTGGCGAGTGGCGGTAAGTTGTTGACCCCCCATGTGGTGAAGGGATTAATTAATGAAGAAGGGGAAGAGTACTTTCAGCCCAAGCTACCGAACCCGCGGCAGGTAATTTCACCCGCCACGGCGCAGCGGGTAATAGAAATGATGACCAATGTTGTTCAGAAAGGGACAGGACAGCTCGCCAAGATTCCAGGCTATCGCGTTGCAGGCAAGACAGGAACCGCCCAAAAAGCCGATCCCAAGGGTGGCGGCTATACCACTAGTGCTAAAGTCACAAATTTTGTAGGCATTTTCCCTGCCAAAGATCCGCGTTACGTTGTCCTAGCAGTAATCGATGAACCTGTGGGAGCCGATGCCTTCGGCTCGACCGTAACCGCACCGATCGTTAAAACTGTCATTGAAGAAATTATTGTTTCTGAGAGCATCCCCCCCAGTCACCCTGAAGAAGTAATTACTCAAGTGCCAATTCTGCCCGAACCGACTCCAACCCCATCGCCGTCTCCCACGGCAACACCAAAGCCAAGTATGTCACCAGTCCCATAGTGATTTTCAGCGCCCAAGGCGCTGAAAATCACAAAATAATTTTTTGAAAGCTAGCCGTAGGCTACAGCCCATTTAGGCTTTGATGGGTATAAAGAGATTTTTGATAATCGGCGCTTCGCGCCGATTATCAAAAATCTCTCTGGGTTTTAAGTCAGCGCCAAGCGCTGTAGCTTTCAAAAAATTATTTTTATATTTCCGTTTCTATTGAACTATGTTCAATGATCGCTGATTTTGATAATAATTTCGCCATTGCCATTTGCCATCCGCCCCAATGGTCGATGTCAACACCTTGGCATCCAGATAATTTAAACCAATTTCCTTAATCACCAATTCAGGGCTTTGATCGCCATTAAGCTCTTGGATGCCATGCAGCACATAGGTACTCACACTGTCATCGATATAAGACAGCGATCGCGTATGGGTCAAAATTGGCTCAGCAATCCAATCGCGATTGGCGGCTCTCTTTAAGACGACCAACATACTATATTCCTGACGCGCTGAAGCTGGCTTTGATAAGAACAATTGCCACGCCTGAGGATTAAAACCCACAGGGCGATCGCCATTGTCTAGCCTCAGCCCTGCAATAATTTCTGGCTGATTGTCCCCATCAAGATCGGCGCATACGGTTGAAGCGATCGCCACTTTAGAAAGAGCAGAGGGCACTGCACCAAGACTGACAAATAATTGACGTGATTTTTCTAAAACTAGGGGCTGGATCTTATTGGGACAATTAAAAAAATAACTGCGATCGCCAGAACTCACGGCTTGCCCTTCACCTTGAGAAAAATTCTGCACAATTGTCAAATTTTGCTGTTTTAGCGCTTGAAATAGGGAATTGGGATTACTTGCAGTTTGGACTTTGAGAATGGCGATCGCACCAAAATTATCAGAGCCACGCACGGCGCTAACTTGAAAAGTTGCCAAGGACTTACCAAATTGCGATAGGTCAAATTGACTACTCGCAGGAATTGCTTGCAATGCGCGATCTAAGTTTCCCGACTGTTCCACAAGGTCAGATGGAACTAGCCCCTCAATAGTCGTGCCATCGGGAGAAGCTTGCAAAAACAAAAACACTGTTGTCAGTGGTTTGCTTGTTTCAGGTTTAGGCGCGTTATTGCAGCCACTGAGATTAATCGAAACTCCTACCAAAATACACAGAGTTTTTACAGTAAAACAAAAGATCAATTTTTGATGGCGTAGCAAAGCTACGCCATCAAAAATTGATTTTTTTATTAAGTTGCAAAACCCTAATCCTGCTAGGGCGAACTGTCGCACCGCTTTAACCACAAATTTTGAGGGCTTACTGTTTGGATTCCATAATTGCTGCTAGACGCTCGATCGCCAAGGTCAAACGCTCTTGAGGATCTGGTACGATTTCTGCGATCGCTTCTTGCCGCTTTTCTTTGCGTTTCATCGCCGCAAAGGCACGGATGATTAGAAAAATCACAAAAGAAATCACCACAAAATTAATTACAGCCGCTAAAAACACCCCATACTTAACGCCATTGATTTGTAACTTGGTCAAGTCATCGACCCTAGCGGCACTAAGGGCAGGATTTAAAATTACAGGGGTAATGATGTCTTCGATCAGAGATGTGATGATTTTGCCAAACGCGCCACCAATGATTACGGCGATCGCCAAATCAATCACATTGCCCTTCGAGATAAATTCTTTAAATTCTCCAAAAAATCCACCTATTCTCTGTCTACCATTTTGCAACCCCATAGATTTCTCCTCAACTAAAATTCCTAATCAGATTACATTGATTTAAGCAACTACAGCGCCTTGCGCTTAATTAAAACCTAGAGAAATTTTGGGAAGCGGCGCTCCGCGCCGCTTCCCAAACACTCAAAGCCCCAATGGGCTGTATAGCTGTAGCTACTTACATTAACTGCTACTCATCTTCTGGTTTTGTTTTTTCCATGACTGGCTAATACCAATTCACAAAAGTGTAACTACAATGTTTGTTTTTTAAATGAAGGCTTTATCTTAGCTAACAACGCTGAGCCATAGGCAGCTTCCGTTTGCGTAGTTACCAGCAAGGGGATCTGAAGATGTCGATAACGAATTTTTGTCCATGCTTGATTTTGAGCGCCACCACCGACCGTATAAATTTTCTGGATTGGAGTTACGCCCAACTGCTGCAAAAGCCCATAGCCCTGCGCCTCAATCCTTGCCATACTCTCCAGCAAACCATGCAAAAAGTCCACAGAACTATCAGGGCGCGGATGAAGGCGTGGCTGTAGTTGCGGGTCATTAATGGGAAAGCGATCGCCAGCTTTGAGCAGTGGGTAATAATCCAAGGGACTGGCAATATTAGGATCAAGGCGATCGCTTAACTCTAGTAATTGCTGATTACTAAAAAAATGCTTTAACACCGCCCCACCCACATTAGATGCACCTCCCACCAACCACAAACAGCCCATCTGATCATACTCAAATCGATGGCTATAAATCCCATAATTTGGATGATTAATGGGGCGATCGCTTAAAACCTTCAGCACCATCGTTGAACCTAAAGAAGTTACGGCTGTGCCAATTTTAGGAGAGGTTTTGCCAATACTAGCTAAAAAAGCGGCATTACTATCAGTCGTCCCAGCCCCAACTTCACAACTTTTTGACAGACCTAACTTGGCGGCGATCGCCCCCTGCACAGTTCCCACAGTCGCCGCAGGCGCGAAAATCTCTGGCAAAACTATCGCAGGATTTTGCCGACTCCATGCCAACAGCCAATCAGGATATGTTAATGCTTGCTGGTCATAGCCAAGTTTGAGCGCATTGTGATAATCGCTAACTCCCAACTTGCCATGCAGTAGATACCCCAGCCAATCAGCCTGATGTAAAAAATACCAAGGCGATTGACTAACCGAATTAGGCGATCGCTTTGCTAAAAGCTTAATTTCATTGGTCAAGGTCAGCAACTTCGCAAAGCTAGAAGATGAACTAAGCGCCAGATGTTGTGGGGGCGCGATCGCTTTCACTTCATTCAAAATTTCCGCCGCACAAGTATCACCATAGAGCATGGGCGAAAATATTGGCTTACCTTGGCGATCGCAAATTAAAGTTGTCGCCGAAGTCCCATCGATTACAATTTTCTGGATATTTTTGCGGATTTTAATGGGCAAATCAATAATCACTTGATAAAGCGATCTTTGCCAAGTTTGCCAGTCACCGATCTCATAATCAACCCTCGATAGCGCGACAACTTCACTCTTGCCATTTATCGCGATCGCCCTTACGCCCGAAGTTCCAAAATCAATGCCCAACCAATATTTCATGATGCAAAATACAGCGCTTTGCGTTTAATTAAAACCCAGAAACATTTTTGAAAGCATCACTTCGCGCCGCTTTCAAAAATGTTTCTGTACTACTTAAAGCCTCACTTATACCAATTCACAAAAGTGTAGTCACACTTTTGTGAATTAAAAACCAAACCCAGTATGGTTTTTAAACAAAGAAATGGCGTAGCCATTTCTTTGTTTGGTATTAAAACAGTTGGGTCAGGCTAAGCCTGACCCAACTGCTATTCCTTACTGATAACTACATACTTTTCCAAACAAGTTTTCAAGGCTTTAGCATCAAACAAAATAGGCAAGAAATGAATACTTTTAATTTCTTTGAAATAAAACAAGACAGGAAAAAAGCTCCAAAAAATTTGCCAATTTTGCCAATCTTGATAAGGAAAAGTGCGAAATTTTTTCTGCGATCTATAAACCTCCAAATCTACATCCGTAAAAACTAGCCGAATCGTCGCCGCTTGATAAGATAAAAACAATCCAAATATACCAACCACTCCCGCCGCAATCGGCTGAATCAATACAAGGGGAATCGCCGCTACAACCAACACAATTGGGATCGCATAACTTGGTTTTAATTCTGTAGTCTCTGATGCATTGTTAGAACTAATTGAAGGAGTTGAAGTTGTCATAATGATTCAAATAATTGATTTCTATCTGGGGATATACATTTGAATTTTAATCCATTCCACTTTTCTTAAAGTGTTAGTATGAAGAACATTGAGTAGGCTCCATGTTCTGATTAGTATATTGCAAATCTAATTGCACAGTTAGCAGACTCTTCCAGTCCTTACATAAGCTTAGGAACCATCTATGAACTCATCTTCTATTCTGAACGAATTATCTATTCCTTTGCATGAAGCCGAAAAGAATCCTCAAGTATGGGGCAATCTTAAACAATTGATCGCCACTAGTTCGGGATTTGACAAATGGCAACGCTCTCGCATTACAGAGCCAATCTGCGATTCCCAAATTGTTACTACTCCCCAAGAAAATGTCCTTGACGATCTCGTGCGTAGCTATTTGCGTGAGACACTAGAGACATTAGCGTATTAATTGCGAGATTATCTTGTGAGCGAAACATTTACATCCCTAAGAGAGCAACTAGCTTCAGAGGAAATCAGCGTTCGGATGAAAGCTGTCCACGCTAGTCGCTCTCTTGCTATTTCGGAAAGATTTGAACTAATGGCGATCGCGGCAGCCGACCCCTACGCCCGCGCCCGCTATGATGCAGTTAGCCAAATTGGTACAGTTGGTACTGTGGATTTACAAAGATCTCTGGAAATCTTGAGCGATCGCCTATTCACTGATCCCGAACTAGATGTCCGCGCCGCCGCCGCCGCTTCCCTTGGCGCTCTGCAACTTGCCCAAGCCTTTGATCTACTCAAAACTGCCTACGAGTCCACCAACGACTGGATGTTTCAGTTTAGTATTATTGCTGCGATCGGTGAGCTAGGCGCACCTGAAGGATTTGATTTCCTCGCTGAGGCTTTGAAAAGCCCCAATGAACTCGTAAAAATCGCCGCGATCAGTTCTCTTGGCGATCTTGGTAATCCTGATGCTGTAGCCTTACTAGCGCCACTCGCCGAAGATCCCGACTGGCAAATCAGACACCGCGTATCTCAGTCCCTCGCCCAAATCGGCGGCGAAGCCGCCAAGCCAATCCTTGATAAATTAGCTAATGATCCCATGCCTCAAGTCGCCGAGGCAACGCGATCGCTGCTTGCGTAAGGCGTCATGACCAGCTACGACAACACCTGCAAATTTTTAGCGGAGACATTTCCAAGTGATTTTGCCAATTGGTTAATAGGCAGACCAATTGCCCTAACCAAACTCGAAGCATCAGAGTTATCTTCTGAACCAATTCGGGCTGATTCAGTGATCTTTCTGGAGTCTTCGGAAGTGATTCTGCATATAGAGTTTCAGACCAAAGTCGATGAAAAGATGGCATATCGAATGGCAAATTATTATCTAAGGCTTTATGGTAGATATCCAAACTGTGAAATCTATCAGACAGTTATTTACTTGAAGCCCACTGCCTCACAATTAGCTCATCAAACTAGGTTTAGCTCACCAAAACTAAATCATGAATTCAATGTAATTCGCTTATGGGAACAGCCAACTGAAATTTTTCAAAAATATCTAGGTTTGTTGCCCCTATCGGTTTTGAGCAAATCGGATGATCCTGTGGAAACCCTTAGACAGACCGCTAAAATAATTGATGGCATTGAAAGTGGACAGGTAAAAAATAATATTGTTACTGCAACTGCCATAATTTCTGGGTTAGCATTGAATAAACTGGTAATTCAACAATTATTAAGAAGTAATGTCATGAAAGAATCAGTAATTTATCAAGATATTTTAGCTGAGGGCAAAGCTGAGGGCAAGGCAGAGGGCAAAGCTGAGGAGAAAAATCAGATTGCGATGAATATGTTGCGATCTAATATGACTATAGAACTGATTACCCAGATTACTGGACTGAGTATTAGGCAAATCGAGAAATTGCAAAAAGCTATGGCATCAACCGCTAAAAAACCCAAAACCTCTAAAACTAAGCGATCGCCTAATCAGTAGTAATTATGACAATCAAAATACGCTCAATCCAAACTGATTGTGCGTTCTAAAACATCTTTGATGGAATAAGGGCAATCAACTGGAAATTCTAAGTCTGTTTCTTTCTGGGCGTTTAACCTAGCTAACACATAAGTTTCGGTTAACCATTCATCGATTAAATACCGATTTAAGCTGGGGCTGTCTTTCAAATAGCGAGTTATATAAAGACGTTCGCGTTGAATAGTTATTTGCCAACTTCTTGATCTAAGGTGCGCTTGATAATCCCACTTGAGTAAATGATGCAAAATCAATCGCATACTACTCAATAAGCGATCGCGCTCTCGCTTAGACAAATCGCGCACCTCTTCTACTAAATTTTCAATATCTAATTCCGCAAAACGACCTTCTGATAATAGATCAGCCATCTGTTCAGCCCAGAGTCCGTAATCCTGTTCGTATTGTATGGTCATCGCCACAACTCCCATTAAGTCTAATCGCTTTTACTATAGCAATCCTAACTGGTTTGCACTTCCACAAATTCAACAAAAAAGAGAGGCTAAAATTAGCCTCTCTTAATTTGTCTAGTTTTTAAATTTAAGTTACTGATTAGGTCAGTAGTTGCTCAAACTTAGAATGTGAATGTGGTACGGATGACACCAACGGTTGCAGTGCCGTTAGCAGCATTGCTGTTTTGGTTAAACACGAAGAATACACCAGGGGTGATGGAGATATTCTTAGAGACACGGAAGCGATAGAGAGCTTCGAGGTGATATGGCACATCAGTTTGAGTGCCAACACTATCTAGACCACTTACACTTGTTTTGTAAAGAGGCTGACCAAACATGACAGCAGCTAAGTCACCTTCAGTAAACAAGTCTTTTGCGGACAATGCAGCCATCCAGCTAGTGAATGTGGTAGAGCCAGACCCAGCAGTAGACTCAGAATCTGCAAAAATGTACGAACCCCAAGCGTTAAGTGTAAACTTCTTGGTGATGTCCCAAATCAAGCTGCCAACAACTGTGTTTGATTTAACGCCAGTTATAGCAGCAAAGTTAGAAGAAGTTACAGAATCATTGTTCAGTCCTGTGTCTAACTTTTGATCGTTGCTGTAAGCATTAGCGTAACCAACTCCAAGAGTTAGAGCATCGCTAGGCTTGTAAACCAATTGAGCAGCAAGTTTCGTATCAGCACCTGTTACACCACCTTCGCTAGTTGTAGTCGCAGCGTTGGATGCAGTGTATGCAAGTTCTAGAGCAGCTTGGTTACTAAGCTTGAACTTCAAACCTGCAACTGCTAAACCACCTGTACCACCACTAGAAGCGAGACGGATCAAAGGATTGAAACGACCGAAGCGAGAAATTGTACCTTGACCATCACTTTCAAGAGGGTTCAAGGGGCTGATCACATCTTCAGGAGCGCCGATTGGTGCAACGTAAGCAGTGATGCTATCACCAACAGGGAAACGATAGTACAAACGATTGATGTCAAATACGTTACGAGTTCCTCCATCGTAGGCAAGACGGGTGCTATTGCTATCAGCCAAATCTGTGAAGCTGCCTGTGTTGGTTGACTGTAGGCGAGTTCTTAGTAAATCCTTGCCAGTGAAACTAGTATCTAAGTTCAAACGGACACGATAGCTAAAAATTGTGTTGGTTCTGTCAACAGTCGGAGCACCAGGAGGGGTAACAACACCATCAGAACCAGCAGCGAGAGACATAATCGCTTCGCCGCGTAGTTTGGTGGTGGTGGAGAACTGTTGAGCTTCGAGCTTAGCGGTCTTAGCATCGAGGGCATCAACACGACCACGAAGGGTTGCTAGTTCAGCAGCAAACTCTTCTTGAAGTCTTTGCAAGGTGGCGAGGTCTTCTTTAGATACCTTGTCAGCCAAACCTGCGGAGATGATTTCGTTGATTTTGTCTAGGCAAGCATTCAGACCAGCAGCAAATTCATAACGGCTGGTGGCTTGGTTGCCGCGATAGGTGCTGTCAGGATAGCCAGCGATACAACCGTAACGCTCGACTAGGGACTGTAGTGCAGTGAAAGCCCAGTCGGTAGCCTTAACATCGCTGAGTTGAGAAACAGAAGTTACGTTTTGAGCGATCGCGCTAGGAGCAGCTAGGGTGTCGCTATTGATGGAGCGAATAACTTCAGAGTTGGAAGACTGAGCATTGGCAGCGCCGCTAACTAGGGCGGATGCAGCTACAGCAGCAGAAATTGCTAAGCTGTAATTTTTGAATAAATTAGCCATTAAATTAACATTCCTCACAATGTAACAAGCTGACATTTAGATTGAAAATCTAACCCCTATAAATGTATCAACAAACGCTCCCAAAAGTTAAGTGTTGTTGAACACATCAGTAAATACATTATTTGTGTATTTGCTTACAAACAAGTTAACCATATTTATCTCGATTTTGTCGATTAAACATACTAAAGCTGTAGATTTCTTGCTATTGGCATAGTTCTGGCTTCGACTTTGTTCGGCTAACTGTGGCTGAACAAAGTCGAAGCCATCGTTAGCTGAGTCATTTGAACTTATAGCAGTAGCCAGTTTTGTTAGGACATAAAACCCAAGAAACGAGTGGCGGCGCGAAGCG
>MNZA01000024.1 GCA_001873375.1 Oscillatoriales cyanobacterium CG2_30_44_21 | reverse complement strand
GGTGCGGGAGAATATGCTAGAGATGAAGATGGTGATGATTTCTGTGAAGTTCATGTCAATACCATGGAAGGCTTTTGGTCGCTTTTGCGCTCTTGGTTACGTCCTCATCGTGGTATTTCTCAAGAAAAGTTACCTTTGTATTTGGGCTTCTTTGAGTTTGTTCATAATGCCAAGAGGAGGGGAAAAGCTCTGCTGAGTGCTTTGTTGGACTCTCTCCTTTCTTTACCTCCCCGAAACACCTATTGAGCCAAAATTTATTCTTAGTACCTATTCAAATAAAGATCTGGGTAGTCCTGATTGTCTAATGATCGATTGCAATGTGCCAATCTTAACCTCTGAATAGTTAGGGACTGGGACTGTAATTGTAGAATCATCAATTTTCTTTTGCATAATAATATGGCTGCCTCGCTGCCTTACTTGTACAAACCCATGCTCAGATAAAATTTGACAGACCAATTTTGCAGAAAGAACTCTTAGCTTACCCAATGGCTACCTCAATCTGCGTCACATAAATTTCTGAATACATTCTTGCCAGAATTTCTTGAGGACTCGCCATTTCAAAAAACAACTCAATTGCTTCAATCAGGTTCTTTCTGGCTTCTTCTACGGAGTTACCTTGACTAGCAATATCTATCTGTGGGCAAAGTGACACATAGCCATCACCTTCACGTTCAATGATGCAGGTTAGTTGCTTAAATTGTTTCATAGCAAATCCAAATTTATAGGTTGTCGTATTCTGCGTCTTCTGGGTTATCCCATACTTTTGAGAAACTGGCTTCTGAGAGTTTGGTAGCGGCAATAGCTAGATTCTTGTTAGAGTCAGTCTGCCGTTGATAGAGAAAGTCGATAAAGTCTTCTACTTCTATAACTTTCTCAGATGAAAGTCTACGAATCTTGTCCAACAATCTTTGCTCAACTGTAATTGTGGTGTTCATTTGGTATTGTCTCATTTGCGATCAATGATTTTACAAAGTGTTTTGCCTGAGGCTGATTTCATAGGGATAGCTCAACCAATTGCTTCTCTATTTCTAGATTTTGACTTTCCCTAGAAACCTCGAGCCAAGCTTGCACTGCATCTTCAAGCATTTCTAATAAATGTTCGGAACTATCGTCCCAAGTGTGGCAACCTTTCAACGCAGGAACAGAGCCACACCAAACTCCATCTTTTTGCCAAATAATTGCTTTGATTTTCATCGATTTATTCCTTGATTTTAATAAGTATTGTGCCTTAAATCACTTAATTAACTTGGTTATTGAATCTTCAGGCAACACCATAGTCTGTATATGGACGTTTATAGGGAGGATGCAATCCTAAAATAATGTCTGAATGCGGAACACCTCTGGTAACTAGTTCTTTTCCTAAATCAGCTTCAGTCATATTGTGCTGAATCCAAATCTTGCCATTTTTGATGTCAATATGGATGTAACAAGCATAAATACGGTGCAAGTTCTGCCAGCCAATATCTACAAGCTGATAGTGATCGTTTTCGGCATCACAAATAATCTGACATTCAATTTCTGGCTCATTGTTTGAGGCATGCTCAGTCAGTAATTCTTTGACAACTTGACGATAGTGGGCTAAGGTTTCCATTCTACAACCTCTTCAAACTAGCGCAAACTCTGTAAACTCTCGTAAGCTTGGGGCTTGGTAAGCTAATACAATATTTTGTTTCGGGATGCCTTTGTCTACTAACAAATTGGCAATACCTACTTCTGTCCCATCGCTTTGAATCCAGATTTTATCCCCCTTGAGATCAATATGAATTAGGGAGCCATAAATGCGGCGTTTTTTGTTCCAGCCAGTGCATATCAATTGATAGCGATCGCGATGATGATCAAAGATTAATTCCATCTCTACGTCACCATAGGCAGGTTGATGGGTGCTATATTCCGTAAGAATTTGCTGGACTATATCTCGATAGGTTTCTAGGGATACCATTGTACAATAACCTCCTCTGATACATCAAAAATAATCAGCTTCAGTTGATATTCAGCTATAGCTAGTTTAGCAAATTCACGTCGAAAGAATGTATTCCAAGCTGTGTCTGGGATTGCTAAGTATAAGAAGCGATCACTATCTTCTAATTTTAAGGCGAGACGGTAATTAAGACATTGCCCCAAAACTGTATGAAATTCAGAAATAGCGGATGGATTCAAAAAAGTTTTAACTTCCACGGCGATTTTATTCTTGTCCTTCTCGGCTGCAAATAGTTGCTCTGCACCAATATCAATATAAATTTCAACTTCAGCAATGTTCAAATAAAGCGGATCATGGGTAATTGTCCATCCATCTTTGATGAGGGCTGTTTTCACAGCTTGATGGAATAGGTCTTTTGCCATAGCGGTTACAGAAATTTAATGTTGAAATTTAATGCTTACTTGTCACATTCCAGAAGTCTCTGAAAAATAAGACATAGATAAGTACCATCCATTCTTGGAAAACTTGATGAGACTGCGTTGTGACCGTTTTGAGTATCATCTGCAAACTGAATAGCTGTCTTCCCTTCCTCCTCTTCTGGCTTATACCAACCAACTTGCGCCCCAAATTCCTTAAATACTTCGTAATTATAGACACCAATCTTGCCGCCACAATTAAGCCAAAGTTCTTTCTGTACACTAAAGCCAAACTTACCATTACTGTGATACATCCATAAATGATCAATGGTCTGTAAATCTTGACAGGGTATGCAGAGTATATATTCTTTCGGATTTAGTTCATGAAATTCTATGTGATCCATCTCATGTTCATTCTCGTGTTTGCATGAATTTAAATAAGTTATAAAGTCTCCGCAACTTGTAAACTTTTCGTACAAACTGTTACTTGTGTATAGCGCCGTATAAGTAAAAAAGTCTTTAGTTAGCTCATCTGCTACAAACCACTTTTGTTCTGCCAGTAGAGCATCTAATCTTTGATACTCTGACTCCATTCCTATCTCTGATTTCAAACTAGCTAAGCGTTTACGCTCCTTTTCTTGTCTTATAATTTCTTCTTCTTTCTGACGATGCAACTGCTCATTAAAAGACTCAATACGTTCATTTTGAACTCGTTGCAAAATTTCTGCTAAAGGTTGAATGTATTGACTTGCTGTTTGTTCAGGCACTCCCAAACTTACACTATCTAGCTTTATCGCATAGAAAGGATCGTCACCATCAACGATCGCATAGAGATCCACCAAAAACAGCGCGTAAATCTTTTGTAAAGTTGTTAGCCAATCGCCAATAATCTCGTAGAGATCGTCATCATTAATTGTCTCTGAAGCTTCATCGCGTATTTGTTGTGCCACCTCTCGCCAAGGCAATTCCACATCAAAATTCCCCTTGAGAATTTCAGCGCTACGACTACCCCACATTTGATAATGAAAATATGCCTTGCGGCGCGTAATCTTACTAAAACTCATTACACAAGGCACATTAGGCAAAATGCTCTTTAGTTGAGCCGCGTTAGCATCAAAAATATTTTCATCATCAAAAAATCGACTATAAAAGCGAACATTGCCCTGAAAAACGAGATTAGCAAACTTCTTGATTTGGCTCTCTGCATCCGCAGCTAACTCTGTCCGAAAGTAATCGGGACAGCCCTCAGTAACTTGCATCTTGGCGCAAACAAACAAAAGGCGATCACGATCTTGGGCTAAATTTTCTAATTCCTGACGGCTAAAGATTGTGGGCAACTTGATTTTGTCCCAATCCGCTTGAATTTGGCGAACTTGTAAATCCTGACGACTACTTAAATCATTTCGTTGTAACTCTCGCTTCAGATCACGCCATAGTTCACTTAGTTGCGCCTTGAGTTCTCGCTCTTTCTGAGCAAGCGCAACGTTAATCATCAATTCTGTTTTCTTGAGTTCATTTTGTTGTTGCTGCACTTCGGCAAGTTGCATTTGTGCTTCAGCAAAATATTGCATCGCATCACTGTTATTTCTCAATGCAAGTGCGATCGCATTCTCATCCTCTGACTGATAAGTTTCCCCTTCCCCAAGTATCGTAGTTCTAAAAAATTGCCCGATAGTTCCAGTAACATCATCAATTACTGTCATGCCCACTTCAAAGACTTTTGCTGTCAACACACTCCAAATAAACATCAGCAACCTTTCTAAAAATTTATAGCTTGAATCAAGAAAATCATATCAAATTTTATAGAGATAAATCAAAGCAAGTTCTTTAGGTAGATTAGCGATCGCATCTGCGGTCAACACAAAGTTAAAACCTATAAAGCGCCGCAAAGCGGCGCTTTATAGGTTTTAAGAGAGTAAATTATCTAAACCGTCGCCTGTAGCGATCGCTAACTCTTGCAATCTTTCCTGCTGATCTTTAGAGATACAACTTTGGATTACATCCTCAAGCTCACCTTCTAAAATCGGCGGCAAAGTAAAGTTCTGTCCTAGACGGTGTTCAGTAAGGCGACTATCTTTGTAATTGTAAGTACGAATCTTTTCAGAGCGCGATCCTGTGCCGACTTGCAATTTTCGCCTTGAGCTAACCTCAGACTGCTGCTCGTTCAGTTTCAACTCGTACAGCTTTGCCCGCAAAATCTGCATGGCACGCTCTTTATTCTTTAACTGCGATCGCTCTTCTGTACAAAAAATTCTAATCCCTGTGGGTTTGTGGAATAAGTCCGCTGCCGTTTCTACTTTGTTAACGTTCTGACCACCAGCGCCACCCGACCTTGCCGTAGTCAATTCAATATCCTTAGGATCGATGTGAATCTCCACTTCATCGACTTCTGGCATAATCGCTACTGTCGCCGTAGAAGTATGCACTCGCCCCTGTGACTCGGTAGCAGGTACTCGCTGCACGCGATGTACACCTGACTCAAACTTCAATTTGCTATAAACGCGATCGCCTTGGACTTCAATGATCGCTTCTTTAAAGCCACCCATTTCCGCCAAGGTCTCGCTGATCATTTTGACACGCCAGCCCTGACGTTCAGCATAGCGAGTGTACAGCCGCACTAGATCCCCAGCCCAAATACCAGCTTCATCACCGCCAGTACCAGCTCTGATTTCCAACATGATGTTCCTATCATCATTTGGGTCTTGGGGTAGCAGTAAAACTTGTAATCGCTTTTCTAAGTCTTCCAGCTTCGCTGCCAATTCTTCAACTTCCAGAGCTGCCATTGCCTTAAGCTCAGGATCGCTTTCCGACTCCCTCAAGATCTCCTGAGCTTCCTTATAGTCTTGTTCCGCCTTGCGAAACGAGTCATAGGTCAGCACGGTTTCTTCGAGGGAAGCCCGCACTTTGGCAATGCGCTGAAACTCGCCGTGATCGGTCGCCACGTCAGGATCACCCATCCGACGAGTCAGTTCATTGAAAGTTTGCTCGACAGATTCAAGCTTTTTGATTAAATAAGGAGCAGGCATGGATTTGCATTCACGACAAAAGAGTTAAAGAACGAAGTAATTTTCAGGAAATTATAATTTTCCCTGAGTTGCCGATGTCTATTTCTCTTGAGCAGCGTTTTCGTCAAACATCCCATATTTACGCAAGAAGCGCTCAACGCGACCTTCGGTATCAATAATTTTTTGAGTACCTGTATAGAAAGGATGATTGCCAGACCATACGTCAACATTAATTTCAGGATGGGTGGAGCCAATGGTGGCAACCACTTCACCGTTGCAAATTACCTTTGCTTCGGGATACCACTTGGGATGAATTCCAGCTTTAGGCATAGTCTTGGTTATAAAAAATCAAAAATTAAGCTTTTCTAGACTAGCATGGAAAGTCAATTTTCGTTGCAGAAATTAGTTTTTAAAAAGTCTGCCGTAATTGAGCTAATTTAAAACCCCTAGAAAATTTTGAAAGCGGTGCATCGCGCCGCTTTCAAAATTTTCTAGGGGTTTTAATAGGGTGTATGGCTGCCGCCACTCCTATTCTGAAGCGCAAAGCCCTGTAATACAAGTGACACAGCGATGAAACTAATTCTGTGGTTTTTAGCGCCAAAGGTGCTAAAAACCACAGAATTAGTTTCATAATGAGAGGCGTTGAGCCTAGAAAAAGATGATTTGGTTGTTGATTATGAAAAATCCCGCAGTTACCGACCAAGAGCTTCATCCCCTGATCATGCAGCGCTGGAGTCCCCGTGCTTTTGATAGCAAATTGATCGAGCCTGAGAAATTAGTCAAGTTATTTGAAGCGGCTCGATGGTCTGCCTCTTGCTTTAATGATCAACCTTGGGCTTTTATCGTGGCGACAAACGATGACACCGTGAACTATCAAAAAATGCTCGATTGTCTGGTTCCGTTTAATGTGTCTTGGGCGCAAGCTGCTCCTTTGTTGGGATTGGTCGTAGCTCAGAAGAATTTCAAGCACAATGGCAAGCCTAATGCTTGGGGCGAGTACGACTTGGGACAGGCAACGGCGACTTTGGTTCTGCAAGCAACAGCTTTAGATCTAGTGGCTCACCAAATGGGTGGATTTGATGCGGATAAGGCGATCGCCACTTTTGATATTCCTGAAACTGCGCGTCCGATTGCGGCGATCGCGATCGGTTATGCGGGTGAGGCGACTAATTTGCCTGCGGAGTTACAAGAGCGCGAAACTGCGGCGCGATCGCGTCAACCTCTATCTGATTTTGTCTTCACTGGTAAATGGGGCAACACATCGCCATTTATTTAGATTTGTCTTCAAATCCTAACCAAGAATAATTTTGAAAGCTTTGCTTAGCAATGTAAAAAAACCTTTAAGAATTACTTTCTGCGGTCAAAAGCCCTTAAAAAGGGGGGCTGGGGGGGATCTAGATAATTCTTAAATGCTTTCTAAAGTGCCGCTAATCGAGAGTTTTTCTAGTCATTTAATAATGTCATTAAATTAATCTAATCCTAAAGCTATGCCAGAAATCAGACCTTCTTTCGCAGAACATTACCATGAGCGTACTAAGTACAAACCTGCGACACTGGCTAGCAAAAGTCAAGGATTGGATTGGAATACGCAACCTTCACCTTATAAGGATTACAAGATTGGTACGGTTTATGATCTGAAGCCCTATCTAACCGAAGAGATTCAATCGGATCGAGATGGCTTACTGGCAAGTCGTTGGCGGCGACTATCAAGGTTGTTATTTTGTAGCTATGGTCTGACCGCGAGAGTGCCGACGGTTTCGGGTGAATCTTTTTATTTGCGAGCTGCACCATCGGCGGGTGGATTGTATCCCGCTGAGGTTTACATTATTTCGGCAGGAACGCCGCTCTTGTCGGCGGGAATCTATAACTATCAAGTTCGCAGTCATAGTTTGATTCATTTTTGGCAGGACAATAATGTCTGGAATGAATTGCAAAAGTCTTGTTTTGGACATCCTGCCCTACAAAATACGCGCATGGCGATCGCGATTACTGCGGTCTTTTATCGATCATTTTGGCGTTATCAAGATCGCGCTTATCGGCGTATATTCTTGGATACAGGGCATTTACTAGGCAATATTGCGATCGCTAGTGCGATTGAAGGTTATCAATCTTCCTTAATTGGTGGTTTTGCCGATGGAGCGATTAATGATCTTCTGTTTTTAGATAAACAAGTGGAAAGTGCGATCGCGATCGTGCCGATTCTAGATTTGCAAGATGAAGAATATGTCGGTAGAGGTCAAGAGGCGCGAGTGCCTGTGCAGCGATCGGCGGATTTGTATAAGGGAATGATGACTGCGCTGCCGTCTACTATTACGAACAGCTATCCTAAAGTCGCTGATGGTCAGCTATTGAGCTATCTCCATGAAGTAACTCAGATTGTGGACAAGCCAGAAAATCGATTGATGACAGCCGAAAAAATAGATCCGCAGATAAAAATTCACGATAAATATGATTTCCCTTTCTGCACTAAGGTGAGTACGCGCACTCCCAGCATGGACTGGGGCGATAACTTGGAGCTACTCGAAAATACAATCCTCCAGAGGCGATCAACCCGCGATTACACTGGCGGTAGACTCGAATTAGCAGAACTAAAAGCGATTTTAGATTTTACCTACCAACCCCAAAACTATACAGATCAAGGTTTAGATGGTAGTCCCGATCATTTTGATTTGAGCTTGATTGAAACATTTGTGGTAGTAACTGGTGTGGAAAATCTTGAAGAAGGATGTTACTATTACGCTCCTAAATCTCAAGAATTACGCCAAATCCGTTTTAAAAATTTTCGCGATGAATTGCATTATCTCTGCTTGGGACAGGAGTTGGGGCGAGATGCGGGAGCCGTCGTTTTTCATACTGCCGATCTAAAAAAAGCGGTAGCAGTCTATGGCGATCGCGTTTATCGTTATTTACATATGGATTCTGGTCATTTAGGACAACGCCTCAATCTTGCCGCGATCGCCTTGGGCGTAGGCGTGAGTGGAATTGCAGGTTTTTTTGATGATCTAGTTAATGAAGTTCTCGGTATTCCTAGTGATGAAGCGGTGCTTTACATCACAACTTTGGGAAGACCGCGCTAAGTTAAAATATTGAGAAAGGCGCTCAGCACCTTTCTCAATATTTTATGAGCTATGCAACAACTGAAGTCGCCGCCCGTCATTTCACCTTCGCAAAAAGTACAAATAATTGCCCCCAGTGGAGCTATAAGGGAATGGGAACGGTTTGAAAATGGCATAAAAATTTGGCGCGATCGCGGATATGCCGTGACCATACCTGATGATTTGAGTCAACCATGGGGATATCTGGCAGGGAGCGATGAACAGCGATGTCAACAATTTATAACGGCATGGAATGATTCTGAATCTGTAGCGATCGCCTGTGCTAGAGGTGGTTACGGCTCAACGCGGCTATTGGAAAAGTTAGACTGGAATTTACTGAGCGATCGCCCTAAATGGTTGATTGGATTTTCAGATATTACGGCTCTGCTGTGGGGATTGGCGAAGCATAAAGGAATTGGCGGACTGCACGCGCCCGTAGTCGCCACTTTAGGCAGTGAGCCTGAGCGATCGCAACAACAATTATTTGATTGGTTGGAAGGGAAGGTTGATCAAATCACGCTATCAGGACAAGGATGGAACAATGGCAAAGCCTCAGGAATCCTGTTGCCAGCCAATTTAACCCTTGCCACCAATATGATCGGCACATCGCTCTGTCCTGACTTGGAGAATGTGATCTTAGCGATCGAAGATGTATCGGAAGCACCCTATCGCGTGGATCGAATGTTAACCCATTGGCGTTGGTCGGGACTATTGTCAAAGCTGAAAGGTGTGGCGATCGGCAGATTTAGTCAAGGGGAAGTATCAACGCCTAGTTTTACGATGGAAGAAGTGTGGCGCGATCGCCTTGTTGATTTGGGAATCCCTGTGGTGACTAATTTACCTTTTGGACATGATGGCGAAAATGCGCCTCTGCCCGTTGGGTGCGTTGCTGAGATTGATGCTGATAATGGAACTTTGACTTATTATCGTTACAGCAATTACCGATCAAACGAACCACAAGAATAAAATTGAAAGCGTTGCGAAGCAACGCTTTCAATTTTATTCTTGGTTCGGTTTTGAGCGCACAGCGCTATATGTGCGGGGAGTGTAAACCTTGAGGCGATCGCCCATTTGAATCGTCTTAGTTTTACTCGACCCGATGATAATCACAGTCTGCATATCTGCCAGTTCGGGAACTAATTCACCAAGCGTAATCACCCGTACATTTTCGCCCTTGCGCCCCATCTTATGTCCCAAAATCACGGGCGTATTTGGCGATCGCCATTTCAATAAAATCTCCTTAGCTTGATCTAGTTGCCACTTGCGTTGGCTAGAAATAGGGTTATAAATAGCAATCACAAAATCTGCTTGTGCCGCCGCCGCTAGCCTCTGCGTGATGATGTCCCAAGATTTGAGAATATCAGAAAGGGAAATCAAACAGAAGTCATGACCAATGGGAGCGCCGATCGCCGCCGCCGCCGCTTGCGCCGCCGATATGCCTGGAGCAACATGAATATCCACATGATCCCATAGCGGTGCATCCTGATCGATTACTTCAAAAACTGCCGCCGCCATGCCATAGATGCCCGCATCACCTGATGAAACAATCGCCACCGACTTCCCTTCAGTCGCTAGTTGCAGGGCATGACGGGCGCGATCTAGTTCCACGCGATTGTCAGACGCATGGACGATTTTACCCTTGGTATATTCTTTAACGAGATTCACATAGGTTTTGTAACCCACAAAATCGGTTGCATTCTCCAGAATATGCTTAACTTCAGGAGAGAGCCACTTCGCCGCCCCTGGTCCCGTACCGATAATCGATAGTTTTCCTGTCGCTTCTATACTCTCAACTGGAACAGTTTGATATACCAAGTATTGTGAAGAGAGATTAGCGGCGATCGCGTTTAATCTTTCTTGATTATTAATCACTTCTATTTGATGATCGGCTTGTTGATCAAATGGCAAATTACTGTCAGTAAGCCAGTTCGCCTCATGGCTCAACTCACCCACTAACTTGACCGATGCACCCGCTAGCAAATCCGCTAAAAATATCTTGGCTTGCTGGTCATCATTTAATAATTTATATTCAACTGGCGGATTTAATAGAGAAGTTTGAAATCTGAGTTCACCTGTAGTTGTGATTGCAGGGTTAATTTTAAAAATATCCGCGATCGCCTTGGCTAAGTCATTGGCTCCATTTAGCCCACCCAGCAAAGGCACAACCGCACTACCATCTTCGGCGATCGCAATTACAGGTGGTTCAGCGCGTTTGTCTGACAGCAGAGGCGCAAGGGAACGGATGATAATACCTGCGGCGCAAATACTAATGATCGGATGTCCTTGGGAAAAGAGTTCTCTTACTTGTTCGCCAAATTTGTCATACTCGCAATCAGCAGTTTGGGTACGTGAAGCAAGTCCATAAATTTGAGAATTGGGAATTACGGCTTGAATTTGGCGGGCGATCGCCATACTTTTTTCTCCCAAGACGACAATAGCAGGCGGTTTCATTGATTGTTGTAAAATTTTGCATGGATTTAGATAATTAACCGATGTGACGAAGATCCTCACCCCTAGCCCCTCTCCCAAAAGGGGAGAGGGGAACAAGAAACTAGTCTTGCTCCCCCTCTCCCTTAATGGGAGAGGGGGGCTGGGGGGGGGTGAGGGTCTTCGCAGCGCTCTTATGGTTTTTAACTCAAGTAAGTATAGCCATTCAAGCAATGCTCATACTTCTGTAAGAACAATCTCGCTTCATCGAGGGTGATTTGCTTCTCTTGCAGAGCGCGTTCTGTCTCTTGGCGGATGTTCTCTAACATCGAGTCGCGATTGTACTGCACATAGGCTAACACCTCCGTCATCGAGTCGCCTTTGATCACCTGTTCCACTTTGTAGCCTGTTGGGGTGGTATGGATGTGAACGGCATCGGTATCACCAAAGAGATTGTGCAAATCTCCCAAAATCTCTTGATAAGCACCACCCAGAAATAGGGCTAAATAATAGGGTTCTTCAGGGATAAAGGGATGCATTTCCAGAACTGATTTGACATCACGAAGATCAATGAAACGATCAATTTTTCCATCGCTATCACAGGTCAGATCAGCGATCGTGCCGCGACAACTGGGTTCTTCATTAAGACGGTGGATCGGCATGATTGGGAAAAGCTGGTCGATCGCCCAACTGTCGGGAGCAGACTGAAATACTGAGAAATTACAGTAATAGGTGAGCGCCATCGACTTTTCTAAATCTTCCAAATCATCGGGAACATAGTTCAGTTTGCGAGTCACCTTGAGAATGCGATCGCAACATTCCCAGAACAGACGCTCGACTCTGGCTCTTTCTTTGAGACTCAAATAGCCAAAGGAAAATAAGCTGATTGCTTCTTGGCTAAACTGCACCGCATCATGGTAAATCTCTTGATAGTTATTTTCGTTAATGTTCTCCAGAGATTCAAAGAGATTCCGCACGATGATATGTTCATTCTCTTGCAATGGCGGAATTGCTTGATTAGGAATACCACTAATGCCCATGACATCAAAAACTAGCACCGACTGATGGGAAGCGATCGCCCTTCCACTCTCACTGGTCAAAGTCGGCACAGGAATGCCCTTACTCGCACAGGCATCTTTAACCGCCGCCACAATATCGTAGGCGTAGTTTTGCATACTGTAGTTTTTGGAGGCATAGAAATTAGTTTTCGAGCCGTCATAGTCCACACCCAAGCCGCCGCCGACATCTAAATGTCCCATCGGTGCGCCCAATGACGCAAGCTGCACATAGACCTGTCCTGCTTCTCTGAGTGCGTCTTTAATAGTGCTGATGTTGCTAATCTGAGAACCGATGTGAAAATGGAGAAGTTTCAAAGAGTCCAGCATTCCCGCCGCCTCTAACTGTTCGACCGCTTCGAGAATCTCCCACATACTCAAGCCAAATTTAGCGCGATCGCCTGTGGAGTCTTCCCAATGTCCCACGCCCTTGGCGCTGAGCTTTGCCCTCACACCGACCGCAGGCACGATGCCTAGTTTTGTAGAAGCACGAATAATCATTTCCACTTCTTCCAACTGCTCAATCACGATGATCGTATTTTGTCCCAACTTACGAGCAAGAATCGCAGTCTCAATATATTCTGCGTCCTTATATCCGTTGCAAATCAGTAAAGCCCCTGGGGTACGGAGGGTCGAGAGGGCAATTAAAAGTTCAGGCTTCGATCCTGCTTCCAGTCCAAATTGGAAGGGTTGCCCAAATTTAGCAATCTCTTCCACTAGCTGACGTTGTTGGTTGACCTTGACAGGAAATACGCCGCGATAAGTGCCGTTGTAGTTGTAACGGGCGATCGCTTTGGCAAAGGTGGCATTGAGTCGCTCAATGCGATCGGCAAGAATGTCAGAAAACCTGACCAAGATGGGCAGCCGCAATCCCCTTTGTTTGAGGTCATTTACCAGTTCAAACAGGTCAATACATCCGCCGCGATCGCCTTTGGGTGATACGGTGACATGACCTGCTTCGTTGATACTAAAGTATGGTTCGCCCCAGCCTTCAATGCGGTAAAGCGTTTCACTATCTTGAATAGTCCACTTCTTTGTATCCGCAATCACAGGCAACTGAATCTCTTGCAACATCTCTCTAAATCCTATAGACCGTAAATCTTTTTACCATCCTCAACAAGGCAACATCAACTGCCACCCATCTCAACTCTAGCACCACTATAATTTAGCTTTCAATTTTTATACCCGTCTAGATCTTTTTGAATATAGCGATTCTCATGGTGGCAGCGCGGAGCGCCACCGCTAACAGCAAATCCGCAAAAAGATTGCCTTGAGCTTTCAGGGACAATGGGGAATGTGGTCATGGGTTATCGTTTCTTAATCTCAATACACAAGTGAAGTCATTAAGCACTTGTTCTACTTTTAAGAGTCATCCATCATCAATCACTCATGAATTTTTGTAATAGATGCAAGAAAGTTTTCATGATTTTTAATGGTGTATGCAGGATTAGTCCCTCTCATTGCTATTGCATAGAGAATATCCTCAGCCTCTTGATCCCAACCACCCAGAGCCGCAGCATCTTTTAACCTGTTTTTATAAGGATGGTGAGCCTTGTTGCCGCATCTAATAGATTTAAGCAATTCTGGTGAAATCTTGCTTGCACTCTGATTATTTGAAATCAGTAAATTAGTTTGAACGACTTCTACATCAATCGTTGTTTCAAAATCAATTTCAGGCTCAGTGATATCACGTTGAGATTGCCTAGATGGATTGTTAATGAACTCAAATGTCGAACCGCTTTGAATAACTCGAAAAAATTCTTGATAAAACGATCCGTTAGTATTCCCAGTGCCACTAACTGTAAGCCAACCTCTCGATCTAGTCATTGCTACAAACAACTGGTTTCTCATGCCAATGTCGTCAGGCTTATTAGCTATATGGTCTAGCCCTACAACGTATACCATCTCTGCCTCATTCCCTTTTGCCCTTGCAATCCGAGAAATAGTTACTCCTCCTTCATGCCAAAATTTGTCTGGGTTAGTATTTGGAAATTGAGGGTTAATTGTATTGAGACTTTTCGCAGTAGGGATGAAGATGTCAATACCTTGATTGATCAGGAAATTGGCAACTTCACGTTCAAGACCACCTGCTGTGAAGTTATCACCCAAAACAATGACTAAAATTTGGCGACTAGGGGTTAAGCGGTCTTTTCCAAGGTTGTACTTGATATTACTAGCCAGTATTGTCAGTTCTTCGTGGCGACTGCCATATAAGTTCAGTTGCAGTACAGGCTCGTCCCATAAATCAGGTACAGGATTGGGCGAATTAATAGCAGGTCGATGTAATTTGATAGTCCCATTCGTTACACGAAAGTCGCCTTGTACCTCATAACCAATTGCTCTCCACTGCTCTGCTTGAGTAATACCTGTAAGCATCCCTTCAGGACGTAAAAACCCCATCCCAATCGCGTGGGCGGCTGTAAGAATTGGTGCGGGAGTCCGATAACATCGGTGCATGATTTCTGACTTTTTAATGCCTCCCTTATATGTACCAGTGACAAAGCGCGTAAAAGCTGGGTTGTCTCCAAACAATCCTCTGGCTGATGGGATAGCTGAAGAACTCAAACTTTGCGCCTCGTCATAAGCCCAAATCAATCTCTTTTGTATGAGATCATCATTACTAACTGGCTTGAGAGATTGATAAGCCATCCAGTAAATAGCTTGCTTTTCTTCATGCAAAAGTCTGGGGTTATCTACAACCAAATCTTGACCTTCATCAATCAAAACTGCATCAAAGATTGGCTGTAAATTTCTACCTTCTAATAAACGCCGACTAATATCAGCGAGTCCTTCATTTGGCTGTCCGTAGTCAGTATCTCGCGCACCTAATGGGCTTGTAAGATTTGATTCACAGATTGTGCGATAGAATCCTGCTCTATCTCTAGCGCCCCAAGCGTGTAAAACACGAAGTTTTCTTTGGGCTGTAGGGTTATCTTTGTATGTTATGTCACCACTACTGAAGTGTCTAACCCACTTGTCTACTAAATTCTCGATCTGGTCATAGAGCGAGCGGGTGAAAAAGACTAATGCAATATCCCAGTCTGGATGTTTTAAGTGCATATGTGCAGCTTTTTGACACAAAAGAACTGTCTTGCCCGAACCAGCAATGCCTCTAATACGTTGTGGACCAGGGGGAATTTCCATACCGATATGAGTTTGCTGTAAGTCAAGTTCGTACAAGCGTTGGCACAAATCATTGATTACACTTGAACGACTTTTCCTTGTACTGGCAATGGTCGGCACTTCAATAATCGGCTTCCTTAAAACAGGAGTTCCACCAATCACTGCCAGTAAAGTTTCCCACTGTTGATCGTCAAGGTCTTTCCCCGCACGGATAGGTACTGTCTGTTGAACTTTACTGAGCATTGCTGTGCCAAGTTGATCTTTGAACAGGATCGGGGGACAGTTTAGCGACCTATCAAAACCTTTGTCTTGCCACTCTTTTTCTGTGATCAAGGGCAGTGCAACCATTACTCTTGAATGTACTTTTTGTCTGATGACCTCTTCGCGATCACAATAGGCTAATAATGAATAGAGTTGATTTTCAGCCTGTTTATAAGGACTGCCAGATGTGCAATAAAAGTTTTGAAATTTCCAAAGATGACCTTGTATTGATGTAATCTGGTCAATCGTTATCCCCTTGACTTCTACAATCAAGATACCAAGTTCACGATCAACAATTAGAATGTCTGGCTCTTTTCTCGTCTCACCTGTTCTTGAAAAAATTGGATAACTCCAATAACCAATGCAGTTGCGACCAGAGAATGCTTTTTTTACTGCATCCCAAACTTTCTGTTCGCTATGCTCACCAGTCTTGCCAATCGGTTCAGTCTCGATAAAACGACGACCAGATTCATTAGTACCTACAACCATATTTGTCTTCTAAAGTGATTTGTCTTTTTTGTCTTTACTGTTGTTATTTTGCCTAGCTAGGTCAAATTGGCGGTGCTTGTGCTGATAGGAATTGTCGAAGGCATGATCGCTTTTTCATGTTAGTTTTCTACCAGAACAGATTGAGGTCGATAAGAATGCGATCAGGTTGGTCTAGAGAATTTTTTTGCTTCAATAAGCTAGAGCGTACATCTAAGTCATGAAACTCAGTCAAGCCGACAATTAATTGCCCCCTAGTCCCCAATTGCAGGGGATTTAGGGGACTTAGATGACAGTTTGACGTGTGTATACGGTAGCTAGCTCCAAGGGGGAGTTAGAGGGGGTTCTATTCGCCCAAACTTGGGGCAACCAGAGCTTGCAAACTTGCCAAGCGCTTATTGTCACGCTTTTCTGCTAACACAGGAACTGCGTCACGCAGAGTCCCTGCCAACTTAGTTGTGGTTGAGTCATAGATTTGGGTAACTACTTTTGGATAGAAACCAATGCCGATGATCGGAACCAACAGGCAAGCAATAATAAATACTTCGCGAGGCTCAGCATCAATTAACTCTTCATGGGAAGTTAAAGTTTTATTTTCTTCACCATAGAA
Source organism: Oscillatoriales cyanobacterium CG2_30_44_21 (assembly GCA_001873375.1). Lineage (GTDB taxonomy): Bacteria > Cyanobacteriota > Cyanobacteriia > Pseudanabaenales > Pseudanabaenaceae > Pseudanabaena. The sequence continues at coordinate 3,100 of MNZA01000024.1, read as the reverse complement.
AATTTCCCGCAACATCGAAAGCAGATAGATCGGAGTCAAGATGACACCCACCGCCATTAGCAATAGGGCAATCACCTTAAAAGTGCCGCTATAGGCATCGCTAGTCGCAAAGCCGACAAAAATCATCACCTCAGCCACAAATCCACTCATCCCAGGTAAAGCTAGGGACGCGAGGGAACAGGTGGTGAACATCGCGAAAATTTTGGGCATCTTTTGACCGACTCCCCCCATTTCATCGAGAATCAGGGTGTGGGTGCGATCGTAGGTTGCACCGACCAGAAAGAATAAGCTCGCGCCAATCAGTCCGTGGGAAATCATCTGTAACATTGCGCCGCTAGTACCGAGATCGGTGAAAGAAGCTAAACCAATCAATACAAAACCCATGTGGGAGATGGAAGAATAGGCAATTTTACGTTTGAGACTGCGTTGGGCAAAGGATGTGAGCGCCGCGTAAATGATATTCACGATCCCCAAGATCACCAAGATCGGTGCAAAGTAAGCATGGGCTTCAGGTAACATTCCTGCATTCATTCGCATTAAGGCATAGCCGCCCATCTTTAACAAAATCCCTGCGAGGAGCATATGCACAGGCGCAGTCGCTTCACCGTGAGCGTCGGGCAGCCAAGTGTGTAAAGGAAAAATCGGCAGCTTGACTCCGTAGGAAATCAAAAATGCGCCGTAGGCTAATAGCTGGAAGGTGAGGGGATAGTCTTTATTGGCAAGGGCAGTCATGTCAAAGGTGGTCGTATCGCCATAAAATGCCATCGCCAAGCCAGCAACCAGAATAAACAGAGAACCGATCGCCGTATATAAAATAAACTTAGTCGCCGCATAGAGACGCTTGTATCCGCCCCAGATCGATAGCAGCAAATACACAGGAATTAGCTCTAGTTCCCATGTTAGGAAAAACAGCAACATATCTTGTACTGCGAATACGGCGATCTGTGCGCCATACATCGACAGGAGCAAGAAGTAAAATAAACGGGGCTTTAAGGTGACGGGCCAAGCTGCCAAGGTTGCCAATGTGGTGATAAATCCAGTCAGCAAAACCAAGGGCATCGAGAGTCCATCAACACCCACAGACCAATTTAGTCCTAGTTGGGGAACCCATTCATACCTTTCAACCAGTTGCAGGCTAGGGTTGCTGTAGTCGTATTGGGTACAAAATGCATAGGCGATCGCCGCAAAGTCGATCAGCCCCACTACTAGCGCAAACCAACGGATGGTCTTGCCATCGCCCTTATCAGGGACAACAGCAACCGTAAAAGCCATCACAATGGGAAAGGCGATGATAAACGTGAGCCAAGGGAAGTTTTCGAGACTTAACATATTCAAAAGTAACCGTTGTAATTACCCACCCATTTCTTGAGAGTCATTGTACCTATGCTCTCTCGCTGACATCCCAGTTGTTTATAGTTACTTAAACCTAGCCTGCTGCCTCAAATCTTCTAAATACATCTGGGATCATGATGTCATCAGCGATTAGATAGTTTTTATGATCAAAATCAATACATGAAGTTTTGTAACGACAATTTAATAATTAGAGACAATTATTTACATATCGCGGTTTTGGTGAACCCATAGCTTGGGGTTTCCAATTTTCTGCTAATCTCAAAAATGAATAAATTATTTTTTAAATTGAGAGATTCTGGCATGAAAGCACTTATACGCTTTTCTGTTTTATTAGTGGCGATCGCGTCAATTTGGACAACTGGCTTTTTAGGTTCTTTTGGCAGTAACGCCGCATTTGCTGAAGAATTGCCTGACACCAGTTTCTACACACAAGATCTTAGTAAGATTGACTTAAATAACTCAAATATCAATACTTTTAGACAAGTACGCGGAATGTACCCCACCTTGGGACGGCTCATTGTCAACAATGCTCCCTATGAATCCTTAGATGATGTACTGAATATTGAGGGGCTAACTGATAGTCAAAAAGAACTAATCAAAGCTAATGCCGATAAGTTCACCCTTAAAAAGCCTGATGAGTCGATGGGACGCGAACGCATCAATAACGCTAATTACCGACTGTAAAATCCAGAAATAAATTTGAAAGCATGGCAGAGCCGTGCTTTCAAATTTATAGACACAAGAAAGGGGCGCTCAGCGCCCCTTTCTTGTGTCTATAAATGATTAGTGAAGCGCGGCAAAGCCGCGCTTCACTAATCATTTATTGGTCATTTATTGGAATATTGAGATATGTTAGGCTGAAGCAATCAATTAGCCTGTGAACTAAAGCGAGGAGTAATGTTGGTGAGTAGCCCTGCGATCGCCTCTATGTATCGGTATCGAGTGCAGCGTTTCTGGAAAGAATTTGATTTAATTAAGCAGAAACAGGCAAATTTGACCGTGACCGATCTAACTAGTTTGGATCAGTATCATTATCTTGGCACTAGCGCTGTCGATCATGCCGCCGAGATTCTGAAAATTTCTAATCATTCTCAAGTGTTAGATATTGGCTCAGGCATTGGCGGTACTTCGCGTTACTTAGCTTGGAAATATGGCTGTCAGGTGATGGGCGTGGAACTGCAAGAGCAGCTACATCAAGTCGGAGTGCAGATGAATGAAGTCACTCACCTGAGCGATCGCGTAAAGCTTATGCAGGGAGACTTTACCGATATTAGTGACTTGGCGATCGCTGATCGCAGTTTTGATAGTTGGATTTCTTTAAATGTGTTTTTACATATTTGTGATCGCACTACCTTATTTCAGAATTGTGCAAGGGTACTCAAACCAGAAGGTCGCTTTTACATTGAAGACTACTACGCCGCCCAAGATTTACCCGAAGGCGATCGTCAAGCCCTCGCCGAAATTATTGCTTGTCCCTATTTGCCGAGTCGAGAGCAGTATCTAGCAGATCTAGAAAAAGTGGGTTTTCAAGAAATTGAGTTTGTGGATATGTCGGCGCTGTGGCAGCCTTGGCTACAAGAGCGCTATCAGAAATTTGAAGCACAGCGAGAATATTATCAAGTCCTGTTTGATGTGGATATGGTGAATAGCTACAGCCATTTCTATCAAACCGTTGTCAATTTATTTAATAGTGGCAATGTCTCAGGGGCGAGGATTTACGGTACTAAGTAAAATCCCATTATTAGCG
>MNZA01000249.1 GCA_001873375.1 Oscillatoriales cyanobacterium CG2_30_44_21 | reverse complement strand
TTAATTATGTTGAGCTACTTACTCATTTAAAAATAGCGATTTCTTGGCTGGGAAGGGAGCAAAAGTTAGGGACAAACTATAATCAGCGCGTGTAGCTGATAAACCTAACGTCTTGAAATGAAAAGCAAAGCCACTATTTTGATTGTCGATGACGTTCAGTACAATCTCATAATTCTATCGAATATGCTTTCAAATTATGGCTATACGGTCATGGAGTCAAGTAACGGAGTTGATCCGATCCAGAAGTGTTGTAGATTTTTGTCCTATATTTATCGCTTGCAATTACGCTGAAGATCGTAGTAATCTCTGACAGCAATATTTTGAATTAATCGCCTAAATAAATAGCTTCAAAAAGAAGTAATTAAAGACTTAAATATGAATAAAATATTAAAAATGGGGGGGGGTGACGGCTATTCTTGCTGGCTCTCTAGCCATCTGTGAATCGGCACTGGCGATTAATCTGACTATCGGTAATCCGAATCCAGAGGATTTCTTGAGTGGTAATGATTATGGTCAAAGCTTCAGGAATGATCCTGCTGGTTCTGGGGCAACGATCTTGCTTAATGATTGGACTTTCGGTTTTAATACCACCAATGATGCTAATAATGCTCTCGGCAACACCCTAAGCATTTACTCAGGTATTGGCAAGAATGGTACGGCGATCGCAAGCGCGAGTGCGCCCAACACAGCACTTGTTACTTTTGGTGGAGTTGACAGTGTGAAGTGGACTTTTGTTGGTGGGGTCAGTCTCATCGATAACTTAGACTATACCGTAGTTATTGAGGGAAGTTCTTCAGCTCTGCTAGTGAGCTTTAGTGATGATTATGCTAATGGAGATCTTACTTCTGGTGCATCATCAACTGGAGTCATTGATGCTGTATTTGAAGGCAACTTCTCAGCCACGACACCCGTACCTTTTGAGTTTGAGGCTTCGGGTGGTTTAGCGATGTTGGGTGGTGCGTGGTTGTTGCGGAAGCGCTTTCAGAAAAAGACTGATAAAAGTCAGACATAGCGGAGTATAGCAATCTGAAATGAAATGTCAGAGACTTCGACACTTCGGCAAGCTCAGTGCAACGCTTCGCTCAGCCAGAAGTTTGTGATGGCTGAGCGGAGTCGAAGCCTCTTCACTCCTGTTCTGCTAGCTTTGCTTGCAGCAACGGCACATAATTGGTGTAGACATTGCCCAATCTAAAATCCTCATCATCCAATACCTTTTGATGAAAAGGAATTGTTGTCGGTACACCCGTAATCGCGCATTCGCGTAACGCTCGCTTCATTCTCAAAATCGCCGCATTGCGATCGCTACCCCACACAATCAGCTTCGCAATCAACGAATCATAATAGGGCGGAATCACATAATCAGTATAAACATGAGAATCCATCCGCACCCCCGGTCCCCCAGGGGGTAAATAACCACTGATGCGTCCTGGATTTGGGCGGAAATTATGATCAGGATCTTCGGCATTAATGCGACATTCGATCGCATGACCTCTGATCTCAATATCCTTTTGCTGAAAGCGTAACTTCTCGCCTTGGGCAACTCGCAACTGTTCTGCAATCAAATCAATCCCCGTGATCATTTCCGTCACGGGATGTTCAACTTGGATGCGCGTATTCATTTCCATGAAATAGAACTTGCCAAACTTATCCAGCAAAAACTCGACTGTCCCCACACCGACGTAATTAATCGCCTTCGCCGCCTTCACCGCCGCCTCGCCCATTCTTTCGCGCAATTTGGGATTAACCGCACTGCTAGGTGCTTCTTCAAGGAGCTTTTGGTGACGACGCTGGATCGAGCAGTCACGCTCACCCAAATGCACTACATGACCGTGGGTATCCGCTAAAATTTGTACCTCGATATGGCGCGGATCGACGACGACTTTTTCAATGTATACGCCACCATTACCAAAAGCTGCCTCCGCCTCCCCTTGGGCAGCTCTCAGCAAACGCAATAGATCATCAGGATGGTTGACCAAGCGCATTCCCCGACCGCCGCCACCAGCAGTTGCCTTGACCATTACAGGATAACCAATCGATTCGGCGATTTTGATCGCCTGTTCTTCCGATTCGATTAAGCCTTCACTACCCGGAATAGTCGGCACACCTGCCTTTTGCATTGTCTTCTTGGCGGTAGATTTATCTCCCATTAAACGGATCGAGTTGGGACTTGGCCCCACAAACAGCAGGTTATGGTCAGCACAAATTTCGGCAAATCTGGCATTTTCGGATAAAAATCCATAACCAGGATGAATCGCCGTTGCCTTGTGGGTGATCGCTGCGGAGATGATATTTGGAATATTGAGATAGCTTTTGCTGCTAGGTGAATCGCCGATACAGACCGCCTCATGGGCTAACTGGACATGCAAAGAATTGCGATCGACATCAGAATAGACAGCAACGGTCGGAATTCCTAGTTCTTCACAGGTGCGAATGATGCGGAGGGCGATTTCACCACGATTGGCAATTAGTAGTTTGGCGATTGGAGCCATGTTTCAGGACGGTGAGTTGTAATTTAAAATTTTAAAAGCATTGCTTGGCAATGCCTTTAAAATTCTACTTGATTTGGTATTACGCGATCGCTACAGCCTATTGAGGCGGTAAATAGTACAGAAAAAATTTTGAAAGCGGCGCTTCGCACCGCTTTCAAAATTTTTTCTAGGTTTTAAGTTAGCTCAAAGCGCTGTACTAGGATTAGTAAACTTAAAGGTCAAGATAGAAACAACAAAAATAATCACAAATAAAAATACTCCAATAGCTGAAGCATAGCCCATTTCTAAACTGGTAAAACCTTTATCATAAAGATAATAAACAACCGTTTTAGTGCTATTCGCAGGGCCACCTTGGGACATAATGTAAACTTCTTCAAATATCTTCATTGCGCCAATAGAAGAAATTACCGCAACTAAAATAATATAAGGGCGCATAATCGGAATTGTAATATCTAAATGCCTTTGCCAGCCATCGGAACCATCGATCGCAGCGGCTTCATACAAATCTGCGGGAATAGCTTGCAAACCTGCTAGATAGATCACCATGTAGTAACCAACACCTCGCCAAATCACCACTGCAACAATGGCAAAAATTGCAGTTTTAGGGCTGGTTAACCAAGGAATTTTAATGTCTTGAAAAGAAATAGTTGATAGGAAATAATTTAAAATTCCATTTTGAGCATAGATCCATTTCCAAGCAATACCCGCAACCACAACCGAAACAATTACAGGAAAGTAATAAACTGCTCTAAAAAATTTGATGCTGCGTAATTTTTGATTAACTAATATTGCTAAAGCCAAGGGCAAAATTACAAGACTGGGAACAACAAAAATTAAATAAATTAATGTATTTCCTAATGTTTTCCAAAAAGTGGGATCTTTGGCGAGTTTGAGATAGTTTTGCCAGCCGATAAAACTAGGACTGCCAACAAAATCATAATTGGTAAAGCTCAAATATATGGCTTGCAATATCGGCAAAAAGGAAGTCAAACACAGAAAGGCGATCGCGGGCAGCAAGAACAAATAGGGAGTCCAAGAAAACTTTTTACCTAGTTTTTGTCGCGCTAGTTTTAGAGGGAGTGGCATGGAAAATTTCAAAAAGTTCTCTGTGAATCAAGTCTAGATTAAAGGCGGCGCATCGCGCCGCCTTTAATTTGGCAAGCGCCGCAACGCCATTTCTTTAGTTGGTATTTGATAACGATCGCGTTTAAGCGTTTAAAATAGGTGATGCAACTTAGAGTCGTTTCAACGTGAATAAAATCCCTCCCTTTGATGTATCGCAGCAGTATCAACAAATTGGCGATCGCCTTAACCAAGCGGCGTTAGACATACTTGCATCAGGGCAATATATCGGCGGACTGCCTGTGAGCCAATTTGAGGCAGAATTTGCTAAATATATTGGCTCTAGTCATGGTGTGGCTTGCAACTCAGGGACGGATGCCCTATATCTCGCCATGAGAGCTTTAAATATTGGGGAAGGCGATGAGGTGATTACGTCTCCATTCACATTTTTTTCTAGTGCCGAAACGATTAGCATGGCGGGGGCAAAGCCTGTATTTGTAGACATTGAGGCGCATAGCTTCAATATGAATGGGGATCTTATTGAGGCAGCAATCACCGAACGGACTAAGGCGATTATGCCAGTGCATTTGTTTGGGCGCTCAGTGGACATGACCAAGTTAATGGCGATCGCCAAAAAACATAATCTTTATGTAATTGAAGATTGTGCTCAGGCGACAGGAGCAAAGTTTGCGAGGCAAATGGTGGGAAATATTGGCGATATCGGCTGCTTTAGCTTTTACCCCACCAAAAATTTGGGCGGCTGTGGCGATGGTGGCATGATCACCACCAATGATTCCCAGATTGCCGAAAAGCTAAAAATCTTGCGGGAACATGGTAGCCCCAAGCGTTATTACCATCAATATATCGGCATGAACTCGCGCCTTGACTCACTGCAAGCGGCTCTCTTACAAGTGAAGCTGCCCTACCTCGATAAATGGAACGACCAACGCCGCGCCATCAGCGATCGCTACACGACTTTGCTCAAGGAAGCAAATATTCCTAACTTGATCACTCCCCACCATTGCCCACAGAGTGTCTGGAATCAGTACACAGTTTGCATCGACGGCGGTAAGCGTGACTATGTGCAAGCACAATTGCGCGAACAAAATATCATTACAATGATTTACTATCCTCTGCCTCTGCATTTGCAGTCGGTATATGCCAATTTGGCTCATCAAAAGGGCGATTTCCCCATTACTGAAGATATTTGCGATCGCGTTTTGTCTTTGCCGATGTTCCCTGAACTCAGCGCTGAACAGCAGGATCGAGTCGTCAGTACTTTAAAAGATATTCTCAAGTAAAAAAAGTGCGTGGCTAAGCCACGCACTTTTTTTACTTGAGAATATCTAGGAAGCGGCGCTCCGCGCCGCTTCCTAAAATCGCTCTGATAAATAAATGGCGTAGTCATTTATTTACTTGGGATTACACCGCGATCGCTATAATGTTCACATCTGAAATATTTGCTTAAAGGGGTAGCTATGGGCATCATTAACTCCATGTTTGCGAAACTAAAGAGCAATTCGCAGGTAAACAATCCTGATATTCAGGTTGTTCCCAGTCAGGCTCCGCCTGCGCCCGTGCCACAAGCTAACTCCGCAATGCAGCGATATACAGAGATTGAAGCAGAGTTAGCTCCAGCGCCGCAAACCTTGCAGGCTAAGGCTGTGAAACAAATCAACCCAACCAATACTTTAAAAAAGCTGGGAAATAGGCTGCTCTGGGCGGGGATTCTAGTCGGTGTGCCAGTGGGAATCATTTATGTGGTTAACCTTCCCTATCCTGTGATCAGGCAACCCGTGTCTAAGGTAGCTCCCATCCTGTTGTTGCCTAGCAATATGTCCATTGATGCCAATTACAAAAAAGGACAAGCGACCGTTGAAGAATCTCGCCAATTGATTGAGTCGCCCACCAGTGCCGCCGACCTAGATCGCGGCGAGTTACAACTTAGAGAAGGCAAAGCGGCTCTCGATAGCATTCCTGCTTGGTATGTGGCGGAGTGGTCAGACTATTCGCGGGGCTATTCTTGGGGCTATGATTGGCGCTTTACACCCGCAGGCTTACAGTCAACACGGATCAAGGCGGGAGAGTTGGAAGCCAAGGTCTTTCAAGAAAAAAATGCGTTGATAGCCCTCACTGATGCCGAGAAGGATCTGGCGATCGCCAAAGCTGTCTTCCAAAAAGCAACTAAACCTATCGATAAGAAAGTTGCAGTGCAGGATTGGCGAGCGGCAATTGATCGGATAGAACAAATTCCTGAACAAACTTTGGCAGGTCGCAAGGCAAAACAGTTGGCGATTAATGCATCCAGAGACTTGCAAGAGTTGGGAGGTTTAGCGGCAGGAAATCAGAAGATTGTGGCGCTAATCAGTGGAGCCGAAGAATTTGCTAAAAAAGCCGCCGAGTCTGGACGCAACCCTCCCTACTCAAGCGATCGCTGGGCGGAGACCGCCGCAATGTGGCAAGAGGCAGTTGACCGACTGGAAAAAATACCTAATGAAGAATTGCAAGGCTACACCGAAATCCAAGCGAAGTTGGCAAGTTACCGCGTTAATCTCTCGGAAGTAAAGATTCGGCTAAAAAATGAAACTGACTCAGTACAAGCCTTTGAGCGCTCTAATCAAAAGCTATCTAGTCTCTGGGCGACCTTACCCAAGAGTGGTAAGGACTTAAATCCTAATCAAGTTAAGGGAAAGTTTTTGGAAATTAGTGCGGAATTAGATAAGGTGAAAAGTGGAACTACGGTGTATCTAAAAGCTCAAGAGATTAAACTAGAAGTCCGAAATCAATTGAAGTTATTAGAACGAGCCAAGTAATCGATGACTAAATTTGACTTTCTAACTGACATCCAAAAACCTTGGCATTCAATGGATGTCGATCAAGTACTCGCCGCTTTGGAATCTTCCGCAGAAGGGCTGACTTATGTGAATGCAAGGCAAAGATTGCGTTATTTGGGTGCAAATAAACCACCGCGATCGCGCCCCATTAGTAAGATTCTGTTACAGCCTTGGCTTGATCCTTTAACTTATCTATTAATTGGTGCGGCTGTCTATTTGCAGTGGAATGGCGCTGAGGGTTGGGCGTTAATTTTGGTGGGAGGACTGCATGGGGTAGTTGGCATTTGTCTATCCATTTGGTCTGTCAAGATCAAAGAAAAAGTCAGCCTAGATCGTCCCAGTCGCCGCCAACAGGAAGAGGCGAGTTCCGTAAAAGTGCTACGCGATCGCGATGAAATGGAAGTTCCCTTGCGCGATTTGGTGATCGGTGATGTGGTGCTATTAGGGCAAGGCGATCGCCCTAATGTGGATTTACGATTGCTCGAAGCTTCCGAAGATTTGCTCGTCAATCAATCCAATCTAGGCGGCGAAGCAATTTGCCCCAAGCAAGCAGAACTGACCTTTGAAGAGAAAACTCCCGTTTTAGAATGTCGCAATATGCTCTATGCGGGAACTGAAATTTCCGCAGGGACAGCCAAGGGGCTAGTCATTGCCACCAGTCGATTTACCCAAGAGCAAGCTGCTTTTATCGCCGAAAAACCTTTTTCGGTAATTCATGGTGAATTTCGACAACTGCGCCAAGTTTGGATAGGGTTGCTGTTGCTAGTTACGATCATGGCGATCGCCTTGGCATGGCAAAGAGGAATTGTGATCAATGCGATGACAGCCGCAGCTTTGATCGTCAGTACCTATCCTCAGAACCTGCTCCGCATGGCAACCCAAGTGCAACTCATGGGAATGCGAGAGCTTGCCAAACAAAGAATATGGGCAAGATTTCCCACGGTATTAGATGCGATCGCCAGAGTGAAGACCATTGTTCCCATCGTGGAGTCAGATGTGGTGCTAAGTTTTGACAATTTGAGTCGGGCGGGAATTGCATGGCGAGGCTTAATTCGGGCCTCTGAAGATGATGCTCAAGCCTTCAGTCAAGTGATTGGGTTTGAAGTCCATAGTTACTTTGACGCACCTCAAGAGAGAATTCGCCAATGGCAAATCGATAAAAACGCCGTGGCAGTTATTGCCAATGATGTGGAAGATATCGCGATTTTGCGAGCGGCGGATGTCGGCATCTGCGATCGCACCTGTCGTAAAGAACTGCAAGATAGTTCGGGATTGATTTTACCGAAAGAAGATTTCCATTATTTACCGATCGCCATTCTCGAAGGAAGAGCCACTTTTGATCGATTGCAACGCACAGCCCTGCTCACCGTCGCTAGTTCCCTGAGCCTAGCGATACTAACTCTGATCGACACCGCCGCAGGATTTGCGATGCCGCCCTTACAACTGCTGTGGATTGGCGCGATCGCGATGCCAATATTGGCTTTTCCATTAGTTCTGGAACCGCCCCATGAGAGTTTGCTATTGCAGCCAGTCCATCGCTTTCAAACGGTCTTGCGCCGCAGCAATTACCTAAGGATTTCCCTAGCCGCGATCGCCACGATTACATCTATCTCTATCGTCTTCTGGATGAAATATCAAGGACAAGCGGCGATGCTTTCGCAAGCAAGATCGATGGCTTTTGTAACCCTTGGCTTCAGTCAAATTTTCCATGCCTGCGTGATCGCCCGTCATAATATATTTAGCAATGTGCCGCTATTACTAGGCATATCTTTGATTGCTGTCTTCCAAATTATATTTGTGCAAGTTCCTTGGTGCGGCGAACTTATGGCAACGGTTCCTTTAACCAGTCTGGAATGGGCGATCGCGATTCTCAGCGCCACATCTGTTTTCTGGGTGCTAGAGTTGATCAAGACCTAACAAATGAGTGGCGGCGCTTTGCGCCGCCACTCATTTACTAAGGCATAAGTAAACTAAAAAACCAGAAGGTTGTTCCGCTCGCCTAGTGGGCGAAACAACCTCTGGGTTCAGGTTTTAATTAAGCCGAGTTACTTACAAAGAAATAATCAATTGAGAAGGGTTGATGACTATTAGTGCAGAGGTCAATAACAATCAAAAGCTATGGCAGCTAGATTGGCGTGGCTTTTACGGGGGATTGGCGATCGCCCTAGCTTTGCATTTGATATTAATTAGCTTACCGATCGCCTTTAGCATTGATATGAATCTCTTTAAGGCTTGGTCGATCTGGATAGTCCAACAGGGGTTTGGCAATTTCTATAACTATTCCAACTGCGACTATCCGCCTGCTTATCTATATGTATTGTGGGCAATTGGCAAGACTTATCAAATTTTCGATCCTGATTTTGGACATACTGGCGGTGTATTGTTCACCGCCATGATCAAACTGCCGTCTGTACTGGCGGATATTGGCTCAGCGATGTTGATTGCCAAAATCCTCAAGCCTCACACCACCGAGCCTCACGCCTATGCGATCGCCCTGATGTATGCCTTTAACCCATTGATTATCTTTGTATCGGCGGTGTGGGGGCAGGTGGATGGGGTGATGATTTTTTTGATGTTGTGGGCTTTTGCTCTGATTCAAAAGAATCAGGTAATTAGGTCAGGCTTATTGATTGCAGTGATGACGATTGTAAAGCCGCAGGGAATATTTATCGCGCCATTTTTATTCTTATCGCAATGGTTTCGGCGAGCTTGGTGGACAGGGGTGGCGATCGCGCTAGGGGGGATATCCCTGATTTGGCTAATTATTTTGCCTTTTTATGGAATGTCGGTAAATGGGCTTTTGACACCATTTTTGGGTCTATATCAACGCTTACAAAGCACCGCCAATTATTATGATTATGCTTCAGTAAATGCTTTTAATATATGGGGCTGGGCAAACTGGGTGCATGACTATACGACTTTTGCAGGAATTAGCTATAAGGTAATTGGCGTGGCACTTTTGGGAATCCTCATATTGTGGCTGGGATTTTTTCTTTATCAGCAACGCGATCAAGAGAGCCAGTTTCCTGCCCATTGTTTAGCCGCCGCAACGATGTTAATCGGATTTTTTATGTTGCCTACCAGAATGCACGAGCGCTATATGCTTTATAGCCTCGCTTTTATGGCGATCGCGGTAAGCCTTATCGCTAAATGGATTTACTGGAGCTTCACGATTACGGGTGCGGTCAATGTGGGCTATGTCTATCTGCGATATAACCATGAGGCTCTCTACAAGGCAATTCCATCGGACTGGTTACAAACTGGAATCTATGTAATTAGTGCCTTTAACGCAGCTTTATTTTTGATTTTGCTGTTGCAAACTATCCGATTTCCAAAAGCTTTAAAAGCAAGTGACGACGATCCGCACCGCCCAGCTTCTTCTAGTTGAAACAATCATCAAACTAAGGCATCAATAATGAGCAACTTTCTATCTCTATCGGTGGTATTACCTGCCTATAACGAAGCGGAAAATATTGGGCGAGCAGTTGCTAATGTCGTCGAGTATTTGGGCGATCGCCCGATTGATTATGAAATCATCGTGGTTAATGATGGCTCGACTGATGCAACTAAGGCGATCGCCTTAGAATTAGCGGCGCAAAATAATCAAATTCGCCTAATTAATCATCCTCACAATCTAGGGTATGGCGCGGCTTTGCGAAGTGGATTTGATCAAGCTTTGCATGAATATATTTTCTTAACCGATGGGGATGGACAGTTTGAAATTAGTGATCTAGATCAATTTTTGCCACATATTTATGATGCTCAAGGAAAAATATTATCGAAAATTATTATTGGCTACCGAGCAAAAAGAGCCGATGTATTTATGCGATCGCTAAATGCGTGGATGTATCATATTTTTATTCAATGGATATTAGGAATTAAAATCAAAGATATTGATTGTGCATTTAAGTTATTTCCCAAAAGCATTTATCAATCTATCAAACCGATTAAATCCGATGGCGCTCTGTTTAGTGCAGAACTACTTTTAAAAATGCAAAATTTTACGATTACAGAATTACCTGTCCAACATTTGCCAAGGAGATTTGGCGTAGCAACAGGCGCTAATTGGCAAGTGATTTTAAAGATGTTTTGGGAATGTTGGCAACTCAAAAGAGAGCATCAACATCAAATCCAATTAAATCCAAATACTTTGTCAGGCATAAACCAAATCCGTTCATAAAATTGACTGGGCAATAGTGGCGATCCAACCCAAATTGGTATAAAGAAAATTTGCGTGAGCAAGATAATCGCAATAATTGCATAGCCTAAATAACGAATAAGACCTTGACGATTAAGCATTTGGGAAACTAGCCACGCTAAAGCCATGAAGCTAAACACGGCGGCGGACATATAGTGATAGATAAATAGACAACGTTTAACTAATAACCAAGGTGCATAGTTAGCAAAATATCCAAGGAGGAGATAGCTGCTTTTAGGGCTGGTTATAGTGCGAAGTCTAGTAACTAATGAAGCCAATGTAATTATTACCACCGCTAGAGTTGATAACCACCACAAAATTGGATTGCCGATCGCTTGAATGACAGAAAATAAACCATCGCGATTTTGAAAATAGTAAGCCACAGGACGAGCCGAAACTGCCCAAGATATTGCTGCCGAACAGTAAGGATGGGGGGGATGGGCAGGATCAATCGTGATCACGTTACTTCCAGAATGCCACCAAATAATATGTTGATGCACCCGAATCAATGCTTGCCAAAACCAATGGATTGCGTTTAAACCAGTTTCTTGCGGGATGCCCCCAGAATTTAGCATTAATAAAGGAATCCACTGCAATAGATAAAAGGCGATCGGCACAATTACAAAATAAAGTAAATATTGCCACCAACGGATTTTAGTAATGGCAGCAAGAATGCCAGACCTTGGTAATTGCTTGGGGAAGAATTTGGCGATCGCCCAAATAAATAAAACACTTAGAAATAACCACAAACTAAATCCTAATCCATTCCATTTCACCGATGCCGAAGCGCCAAGCATCAATCCTGCACAGCTAAATAAAAATGTTCGCAATTTACCCTGATGCTGTAGCCCTGCCAATAGAAATATTTGTGATGTCAAGCCAAAAGCAACTAAAAAAATATTGATTAGTCCCAATCGTGATTCCACCAGAAATAAGCCATCACTGAACAAAAACAATCCTGATAAAAGAGCGAAATTACGTTGATAGGTCAAGCGATAGGCAACGCCGATCGCCAAAATCGGAACTAAAGCTCCAAATAAGGCACTGGCAATCCGATAACCAATGGCATTATGTCCAAATAAAACTATGCCCAACATAATTAGATATTTGGCTAGGGGCGGATGTCCTTCCCAAGTGGGAGAACCTGCTAAATATTCTTCGGCGTATTTGGGAAAGTAAACTTCATCAAAAACTGGATAGGGAATTTGATCGAGATGCCATAATCTCAAAGATAAGGCGATCGTAAAAATACTCAAACTTCCCAAAATCAGATACAAATCCCTAGGCGATCGGGTTTGCTCTGAGAAATTTCCTAAACTATGATCCAGATCATGATCCAATTCAATCTTCTGCATAATCGCCCTGTGCTAGTTCATGCTTTTGCCTAGATCTATACCATGTCCCCAATGCCAGCAGCATTGCCAAACCCATACTACTCGCTAATAAAGGTAATAACTCATGACTAGAACGCACCTGTACCCCAGTACTTCCCAAAAATACAAAGGGCGCAATCCCCAAAGGCGTTCCCATGAGAGTTCCCAATAGATAATCACGGCGCTTAATGGGACTCATACCTGCGGCAAGACTGACCACACCATAGGGAATCAGAGGTAATAGCCTCGCGGCAAAAGCATAACCAATTCCGCCTTTAACTAAGTTCTGACCAACATTTGATAGGTCATCTGCCGAACTATAGGCACTGATAATTAATTTCGTACCAAGCGATCGCGCCAAAATAAATCCCAATAATGCTGAAATCAAAGCCCCCACCGAGGTGAGTAATAGTCCTGTCGATACGCCATAGAGCGCTCCGCCCGCAATATTGAAAGCGGTCACAGGTAAAATCAGCAAAGTGGCGATCGCATAGGCAATTACAAAAATTATCGATCCCCATATTCCCGAAGTCTTCACCAGCTCTTGAACTTGGCTAATCCAGTCGATATGGATAAATGTAATCCAGACTGTGATAACGGTGATAAGTCCTGCGATCGCAACTAAAGTTTTTTTCTTCATGATTTACGTTGTTTGCGTTAAATTAAGATATTATATCTTTAAAAAATAATTAAAATTAACTAAGAATGAAATGTCCTCTATGTGAGAGTACGGAGTTTCAAGATTGTGGAAAAACAGTGGCAGGCGATCGCAAATATCGCTGTGAAATTTGCCAAGGCTTCTTCACCAGTAAAATTTTCAATCAGACTCGGAATGATCAACGTGCGAAATTGCACTTACCAGATATCAACTTTTTGAATGGAATAGGTGATCGCTTACAAAAAAAACAAAGCGATCAAAGTAACTCCCAAAATATTTTTTATTATCCCCTCATATCCAAATTAATTGTTACCATCCAAGCATATCTTGACAAGAGGTGGTTCATAATTGCGATCGCGATTTTATATCAAATTGGCTTAGTGATATTGACTTTGTATCATGTAATGGTCAATCACACAGATATCAAGTGGGAAAAATTTGTAGATATTTTTAGTCAAAACGATGCTCATCACTATGTATTCCTATCACAAAATGGCTATCAAAGCTCAGGCAAGGGAGTAGAATTCATTGTATTTTTTCCGTTGTATCCCATTCTAATTCGTTTATTAACACCTATCTTTGGCAATCCTTGCATAGCAGGTTTAGTAATTTCTAACATTGGTTCAGTAATCGGACATATAGCCTTTGCGCTATTTTTATTAGAAGCAGGATTTGAGAAGCGTAAAGTCTGGCAAATTATGGGATTGCTATTTCTCACGCCGACAGCAATCTACTTCAATATGGTTTACACCGAAGGTCTATTTTTAGCAACAACGGCTCTATTTCTTTGTTTTTTAGGAAAGAAATATTATTCCCTTGCGGCAATTGCTGGCTTTTGTTCTGCCCTGACGCGATCATTAGGATTTTTCTGTATTATTCCCTATCTTGCCCATTGCTGGCAAAACAAACTATGGAAATATAATAAATATGCTTTGTTTAAGTCTTTATTTATACCAATGGGAACTGTAATTTACCTAGCAATCAATGCTTGGACATTTGGAGATCCTTTTTATTACAAAGTATTTCTAAAAAATATTTGGTATAAGGAATTAGTAAATCCAACAAATCAATATATTCACAATTTAGTTAGTATCATCAAATGGCAAGAAATAGGCTGGCTAACAGTTTACCTCGATCATTTATTAACAATTATATTACCGATGGTTGCTGTACTATATTTGACTTTAATAATTCATAAAAAGAAGAAAATACTCTATGGATTATTGTCATGGACGATCGGGCAATGGGTAGTCATTGCTTCTCAATCTTTCTGGTTGTCAAATACTCGTTATATTGGCTTGATTTTGCCTTTTTACATTATGCTCGAAGAAATTATCGGCACATTTTTAATCCCCTATATGGTCGTGGCGATCGCACTGGGCTGTTTAGCAATATATGGCATTGATTTATTTTCTAGAGGTCAATGGTTGTATTAAGAGCAAATTTCTAAACAGTCCCTTATTGAGATCATTGCTGTTATATTTGTGATTCGATCGCCCCTTCAGCATCATTGGCGATCGCCTTTAAGCGATCCAACATATCCGCCGTTACTTCTTGCCACATTCCGCGCTGATTTGCTTCTAGCAAGCGTTCCGACATATCGCGCAACGCCCAAGGATTGCTGGATTTAATGAAGTTCTGGACTTCAGGATTAAAAACATAAGCTTCGGCAACACCCTCATACATGAAGTCAGAAACGCAGTTAGTCGTAGCATCATAGGCAAATAGATAATCGAGCGTTGCCGACATCTCAAAAGCACCTTTATAGCCGTGACGCATCGCTCCTGCGATCCATTTGGGATTGACCACACGCGATCGATAAACCCGCGCTATCTCTTCACGAAGTTTGCGAACCTTGGGCTGTGCCATCCGTGAATTATCGCCAAAGTACACTTCTGGAGCATTGCCAGATATGGATTTGACAGCCGTGGTCATCCCTCCCTGAAACTGATAATAGTCATCGGAATCGAGAATATCATGTTCGCGATTGTCTTGATTTTGCAGCACGATTTGCATATTGCCAAGGCGCTGATTAAAGGCTTCGGGAGCCGATTTGCCTTCGGATTTGCTGGTGTAGGCGTAGGCACTCCAATTGATATAGGCACGGGCGAGATCCTGCTCACTTTCCCAGTTTTGCGACTCGATTAAGCCCTGTAAACCCGCACCGTAGGCGCTTGGCTTCGAGCCGAACACTCGATAACGCGATCGCTCCTGGGCTTGTGCTAAAGTTAATCCTTCTCTTTGCCATTGTGCCGATTCTGCTTGGACTCTTGCTGCTAAGGGATTTTGATCGGCAGGTTCATCTAGATTCGCCACAGCATTCACGGCGCTATCAAATAAATCGATCAGATTTGGGAACGCATCTCTAAAGAATCCCGAAATTCGCAAAGTCACATCGACTCGAGGACGATCAAGAATGGATAGAGGCAAAATCTCAAAATCCACCACCCGCCGCGATACGCCGTCCCAAACTGGTTGCACTCCCAATAAAGCCAAAGCTTCAGCAAGGTCATCGCCTCCTGTTCGCATGGTCGAAGTTCCCCAAATTGATAATCCTAGAGTTTGCGGATATTCGCCATGTTCTTGGGTGTAAGTTTCGATCAACACATCCGCAGCCTTGCGCCCAATATCCCAAGCCGTTTCCGTCGGCACAGCCCGAATATCGACAGAGTAGAAGTTCCGTCCTGTAGGCAGTACTTCGGGTCTGCCTCTAGTTGGCGCACCTGACGCACCACTAGCAATATATTCACCATTGAGTCCGCGCAGGAGATTGATGATTTCTTGATTGGTTTTATAGAGAGAAGGAAGCAGGCGATCGCGAATCCATGTTAGTTCTTTGGGAATGGCAAGACCCTCACCCCAGCCCTCTCCCAAAGAGAGAGAGGGAGCAAGACGAAGATTCTTATCCCCCTCTCCTGCGGGAGAGGGGCTAGGGGTGAGGGCATCCACCAACTCCGCCGCATATTCCTCGATAACCTCCACCGCATCGCCAATAATTTGACAATTAGCTAAGCGTAGATGCGAACTTGACTCAAGTGACTCACCTAAATTCGCCGTCAATGGGTCGAAATCTAAACTCCAATCCTGCGCGATCGCCCTTGTCAGCCCCATCCGATTAGCCGTAGGATTTCTAGCGATCGCTACCACCAAATCCCTTAACTGTCGTCCTTCGGGACATTGACCAAAAATATGCAACCCGTCACGAATTTGCGCCTCTTTAATTTCGCAAAGATAACCATCGGCGGTCGTGAGAATCGTGTTGAGAGAATCTTCTAAACGGTCTAGGGAAATCCCTAAATCTTGATGCAGATTCTCCTGCTTGATTAATTCCGTTAACCGCTCTCTCACCATTGGCAATCTGGTCGGATCGAGAGTTTCTGCTTCGTAATATTCATCGATTAAACATTCCAATTGCTGCAAGCCACCATAAAGCTCAGCGCGAGTCATCGGCGGCGTGAGATGATCGAGAATAACCGCTTGCGATCGCCTTTTTGCTTGAGAACCTTCTCCAGGGTCATTGACAATAAAGGGATAGAAATGGGGCATGGCTCCAAAAGCCGCTTCAGGGTAGCAATTTTCCGATAGTGCCACGCTTTTCCCTGGCAGCCATTCGAGATTGCCATGTTTGCCGATGTGGGCGATCGCATGGGCGTTAAACTTATCGCGCACCCAATGATAGAAAGCCATATAGTCATGGGTTGGTTCTAAATCTGGTGCGTGATAGTTGAGAGTCGGGTCGAGGTCATAGCCTCGTGAAGGCTGAATACCGACAAAAATATTGCCGAATTGCATCCCCGCGATCGCAAATTCCTGTTCACATTTTGGCTGATGCCAGCGCTTAGTAATTCCAGTCTGCACAGGTTTGGGCAGATTCTGAAAATAGTTTTGATAATCTTCTAAAGATAGTGATTGATAGACCTGACGCACTCCAAAAGACTCCCGATCATTTGTTACACCAGTCGTTAACAACATCATCAATTCATCGCTAGTTTCAGGAATCTCACCAACTTGATAGCCCTGACTTCGCAGAGATTTGAGAATCTCCAAACAACTAGCAGGCGTATCTAACCCAACGCCATTAGCTAGTCTGCCATCACGGTTGGGATAGTTAGCAAGAATCAGCGCAATATGGCGATCGCCCACATCCGTATGCTTTAGCTCTATCCATTTCGCTGCCAGATCTGCCACAAAATTAATGCGCGATCGCACAGGTTCATAAGTCAATACTTCCGTCTGCAAAGCCAGATCTTGTCCCTGCATTGCTTTAAAGGAAACAGCCCTAGTAATAATCCTGCCATCGACTTCAGGCAAAACCACATTCATCGCCATATCGCGAGGGTTTAGCCCCTGAGTTCCATTTGCCCAAGTTTTTTTCAGCCCACCACTAAAAATCACTTGAAACACAGGCACATTCAAAGCTTCCCAAAGATCAACCTGTGGCGTATCAGTTTTGAGACTCGCCAAAGAGAAACTGGTCGTATTCAAGATTACATCCACTTTCTGCCCAGATTCAGGCAAGCAATAGCGAATTAACTCTGCTTGGACATCAGGTTCTTTTAATGATGAAACATAAATGGGTAAAGGTTCTAAATTACGTTCTCGCAATGCCTCACATAAAGTGGCGATCGCTTCCGTATTTCCCGATAAATAATGAGCGCGATAAAAAAGAATCGCTACTAATCCGAGATCTCCCCCAGCCCCCCTTGAGAAAGAGGGGAGAATTTCTTTCTTCCTCCCCCTTTTTAAGGGGGATTGAGGGGGATCAACATCTAGAACGGAGACAGAAAATTGAGGCGCGATCGCTTCATAGACTCCAATCCGAGGTACTGATTGCGGAATTGCATATTCTATCGTTATTTCTAAAAATTCCGCCGCAACAAATTTCAATAAATTCTGATAATTAGATATTCCTGCTTCGATAAAATATTGCCAAGCCTGATTTGCTAAAGTTAGTGAAGTTGTGGAATGACTGATTAGACTTGGATCAGGGCGTTCATCCCCTGGTAATACGATTAAAATCGCGCCTGTATTTGCCACCGTTTCCTTGACAACTTCCAATCCATAACTCCAGTAAGATTGTCCACCAATTAAACGCACAATAATCACTTTTGCTTGCGATAGAACCTCTTCTGCATAGGTGTCGATCGCTATTTGTTGCTGCAATTGCAAGATATTCACCACCCGAATCTGCGGTAAATCTTCAGGTAATTTCGCTGTGGCAGCCGCAAGGGTTTGGATATCTGTATCGGCGGAGGTGATGATAATAATCGGTGCAGGTTGCTGATCAACAAAAATAACGCTGTCGGTGGACTGATTCCAATTCCCTGAGATTGCGGCAATACGGTGCATTAATGATCCAAATGGCAGTTGTCGGCTCAATTATTATAGTAGTTTTAAGCAGGGTGATAATTGTGAGGAGTTTGTCCTGTCCATTTTTAAAAGCACTATAAGACCAACTTGTAAGTAGCTCGGCTTAAAAACCCAGAAGTTTGTTCCGCCCGCTACGCGGGCGGAACAAACTTCTGGGTTTAGGTTTTAATTAAGCCGAGCTACTTAATGATAAGTTTGGGCGATCGCTTATCGCCGTAGACAAAAACTATAGAATATTGAAGGATAGCAACGCGCAGTTACCGTACAACAATTAGTTCACAACTGGGTAAGACTCCATGTGGGCTTAGGTAAGAACAAGACTCCCGCTATGGTGATCGGACTGTATCATTGACCGATTTCTAAGCGGGAGTTGCTATCATTACGGGGCTTTTCTTCCCTCACGCTCTGACCAATGCCCGCCTTCGGCGGGCAACAATTACTTTAAAGGCAAAATTTAGAACAAAATGCGATCTCCCCAAACAGAATTAACATCACCAGCATCTGATTTGCAGTGGCAAATCAAATTACTTTTTGATGGCGAATGTCCATTGTGTGTGCGCGAAGTTAACTTTTTAAAACGGCAAGATGGCGATCGCGGTTTGATTAAGTTTGTAGATATCGCCGCCGATGACTACCAATCTGAAGACAATGCAGGCATTGACTTTGAAACTGCTATGGGTCGCATTCATGGCATCTTGGCAGATGGCACAGTGATCAAAAATGTAGAAGTATTTCGCCAAATCTATGATGTGCTTGGCATTGGCTGGGTTTACGCGATTACCAAATTGCCGTTAGTTGGGCATTTAGCCGATGCTCTCTATGGAGTCTGGGCGGACTATCGCACTGTTTTGACAGGTCGCTCTGATCTCAAAACGATCGTGGCAGAGCGGGAGCAAAGACGACAACAAATAATTGATGCCTGTGGCGATCGCTGTGCGATCAAGGAAGAATCATGATTTGCGGGGCAACCGTATGAAAAAACTGTAATTCTTATCTACTCCCTTACCAGTGAAAGATTTAGCGTTGCGGCGCTTCGCGCCGCAACGCTAAATCTTGGTTTTTGATGCCTAATTTCATAGCGGGAAGGGAATATTAGATATTAAAAAAATCACGAGTAAAAATACTTATGACTTCAGGCTTGCTTTGGTCAATACCTTCTCGCAGTTGGGTGGTCATATTCTGCACCGCGTCTTTGTCCAAATCTAGTTCTTGGGCGATTTGTCGATTTGAGGGGTTTAATCCCATCAAGTACAGACACAATATCCACATTCGTAAGGGTTGATGATGTTTTGCGAATATTGTGTCGGTTAGGTCGTCAAAGTTTTTGTTACAAGTTTTAC
>MNZA01000061.1 GCA_001873375.1 Oscillatoriales cyanobacterium CG2_30_44_21 | reverse complement strand
ACGCATAGCGTGCGACACAGCTTTTGGGGTTTTATATTTCGGGTTCTGACAGCAGTTGCCAAGCAAACAGATCATACTTAGTTCATAAAAGTGTGACTACACTTTTATGAACTAAGTATGAATCTTCAAACAAATGGCGTAGCCATTTATTTGAAGATTCATAAATTTGAAAGCGTTGCTTCGCAACGCTTTCAAATTTATGATTAGTTTAGGTTTAAGCACCATAGAACTTGAGATCACCAAGGAAAAACATCATGTATATTAGTGCTGCCAAAAATACGAAGCCAGATCTCGTTGAGCCAGATCCTGGTTACGGAAAAATATTCGCCGTTCTCTCCCGCAGACGTTTATGGGTGCTGGGTGGTCTAGGAGTTGGACTGATCCTTGCTCTAATTGTTAACATCGGTTCCAAACCCAAATACACAAGTATTATGCGGTTATTAGTGGAGTCCACCTATCGCTCTAGTTCCAGTGGTTCATCATCTTTTATTGATTCCAATATCCAAATTGACTACGCCACCCAGTTAAATTTGCTACAAAGTACTTCCTTGTTTCAAAGGGCTGCCGACTTACTCGCCCCGCAATACCCAGGGATCAGTGGCGGTGAACTGCAATCTCTAAGCATCGGGATGTTGGGCGGCGCAGATAAGCCCACAAAAATTGTCGAGTTGAAATATACCGACATCGATCCCGTCAAGACCCGTGAAGTCCTCCGAGCTTTTAAAACCGTCTATACAGACTACAACCGTGAGCAACAGCAGAAGCGACTAAGTAATGGCTTGGCGGGGATCGATGAGCGGATTGCCAGTGTGCAGGCAAGTATTACCGAAGTTACGGAGGCGATCGAAGCATTTCGCCGTAAAAACAATATTTTTGATGCTACCCAACGAGTCACCGAGATTACCTCTAGTCTCGCGGCGATCGAACAGCAGAAATCCACTACCAGACTAGAGTTTGAACAGGCGACAACCCGACTTGCCTCTTTGCAGCAAAAGCTTAACCTCTCTTCCCAAGAAGCCGTCCTCCTCACAAGGCTCAACCAATCACAGCGTTATCAAGCGCTAGTTACGGAAATGCAGGGTATCGAAGTAGCTTTAAATCGAGAGAAAGCAAGATTTCAGTCCGCCAATCCGATTGTGGAAGCTCTGGAACTACGTTTCAAACAACAGCAGCGCAGTCTTGAAGAAGAAAGAAGAAGTATTTTAGGTGATTCCACTCTGGCTATTTCGTCCAAATGGAACGGGGATCAGCTCAGTGGCGTGGATGCCACCCTCGCCAGTCAAATCGTGGAAACCCAGACCCAGATTACCTTGCTCCAATCCCGCCTTAGCTCCCTTATCGGTCAAGAAACAAGGCTAAAAACAGAAATAGAACGTTTGCCCAAGATACTTGGAGAATATGAGGTACTTCAGCCCAAGTTAAAAGTCCAGCAGGAAACTTTACAAACGTTACTAAAAAACCGCCAAGACCTCAGCCTTGAAATTGCCCGTGGTGGCTTCGATTGGCAAGTTGTGGAAGAGCCATCTCTAGGATTTACCGATTCGGGTAACTCGCTCCGCCGCAATTTACTGTTGGGAGTGGTTGCGGGTTTGTTCTTGGGAGGTTTAGCTGCATTTCTGAGAGATATGCAAGATGATACTGTCCATAACTACGCCGATTTAGAGCAGCAAATCTCTTCCTTGCCTCTATTGGGTATGACTCCTCAATATCTATTTGGCGATGAGACAAATTCTAAATTGTTGCCGCAATTTCTCAAGGGACAATCAGTTTCCCCAATGGCGATTGAAATTGTGCAGTGGCTACCTTTTCGGGAGTCCTTGGATTTAATCTATAAAAATATGCAGCTCAATAGCTACTCTCAAGAGATAGCTTTGCGATCGCTAGTGGTTACGTCAGCCCTACCTAGTGAAGGTAAATCCACGATCGCGATCGGAATTGCCACTAGCGCTGCTCGCTTACATAAACGGGTGTTGCTTATCGATGCTGATTTGCGATCGCCAACTCTGCACAAAAAACTAAACCTGCCCAATGAGAGAGGGCTATCTACTCTGCTCGCCAGTAACGGCACGATTGACAGCAAAGATGTGATCCAATCATCCAACTCAACCATTGACATTCTCACCTCAGGACCGATCCCCAGCGACTCCGTGACCCTGCTCAGTTCTGAATGGATGCAAAAGTTAATCTCCAGTTTTGAAGATACCTATGATCTAGTGATTATCGACTCGCCGCCTGTACTCGGCACAGTTGACACGATCCAGATTGCTTCCTGCACCAGTGCAGTGATCGCGGTAGCCAGAATTGATCGCATTACACGCAGCGAGTTTTCGCAAGCAATCTCGGTGTTACAAAAACTAAACTTGCTCGGGGTAATCGCCAATGCCGTAAAGCAGTTACCGCACTCATACAAGCCTGCGATCATCGACGATGAGGAAGAAGAGGAATAATCACAGCCCATAGAGGCTACAAGAGCAAAAAAAGCTGGCATAGCCAGCTTTTTTGATCTTGTAGCGCTTTTGTGGATCTAGCGGTCACTAATTTCAAGCAAATAAATCAAGTAGCCATTTCTTTTCTTAAAAACCTATGCTGAGCTTGGTTCTCAAGCAACAAAAGTGTGTCTACACTTTTGTTGCTTTTTATAAACGCCAGCACTAAAGATAACTTTATATAACTTTTGATATCACATTTTGATAACTTTCAGTCATTGCCATATCGATAAAAGTAGTGGATAAGTATGTATAGCTAAAAATAAATATTTAGCGAAGCAAGTTTAAACTTACAACTAGTCAAATCATTTATCGCTGACCTATCCAGTCGATTTGTTAGTCATTAGGCACTTGTAATGTTTAGAGTTCTGATGATATCCCTACTACTTGCTAGGACTCTAACTTAATATTCATAAATTTAAAAACAGATTTTAAAATTTTTACGAGTTTTGGGACTATGCATTAGGTCAAGTTGAAAGATCTACCCTTAAATCGTCTTTAAAAAATTAAGCTCTCCCCACTGGCAGTTTGTCCAGATCGATTTGGGAATGGAGCTGTAAGGTTTATGGCATTAACTGAAGAATCAATTTTTGATAGGGCTGCAAAGTAGCGCTATCAAAAACTCATTTCTTTATTAAATTGTAAAAACCTAACATTACATCCTAAGAAAAATATCGAGACAATCCTAAGATACAAGTTGAGAGAGGTAGTTATGACAGGTTTTTTTGTAGACGAAACAGTTAACATTGATGAATATGTTGAAAATGTATATTCTGACAATAAATATGAGGTAGAAACCTTTACCTCTAGGTTTAGAGTCAAGGCAAAACAATCCCAGTCTTTAGCCAATAACTATTGGGATAACTTGCTTGGATCTGATTTTCTAAAGACTTTAACCTCTGGAATTAGTCAATATGTCAATCGTGATCTAAAGCGAGTTCGGATTGATCCATCTGTCGGCGAAACCAAGATTAAGCAAAAGGCAGATTCTTGTCAGAACTCAAACTCAAGCTTGTTTCTGAAATTACCCCGCGCCGATGAGTTGCCCCAAAAGCAGAAGAGCTTCACTTGGTTGGTGAAGAGAGCGTTTGATTGGCTGGCGGCTCTGACTATTTTGATCGTCATTAGCCCAGTAATGATGGCATTGGCAGCCACGATCGCCTTTACTTCGAGTGGTCCTATTTTGTTCAGCCAGTGGCGCGTTGGTGAAGGCGGCAAAATGTTCAAAATCATCAAGTTTCGGAGCATGGTCACAAATGCCGATCAGCTTCATGCTCAAGTCATGGCGGGACAAACGGGTTTGCATAAGTGTGAAGATGATCCCCGAGTTACGGCGGTGGGACGCTGGATGCGTAAATATAGCCTTGATGAACTTCCGCAACTGTTTAACGTATTGCGTGGCGAGATGAGTTTGGTGGGTCCCCGCCCTTGGGCTTTGTATGATGCGTTGAGGATCAGTGGCAATGCCAAGCGCAGACTTAATTCTTTGCCGGGGGTGACGGGTGCGTGGCAAGTGAGCGCCCGCTCCACGATGTTGGATATCGATGCCGTTACTGAGTGCGACCTGAGCTACCTGCGGACTTGGAGTCTATGGTCAGATTTAAAGATTTTATTAATGACTGTGCCTAAGGTTTTGTCTGGCTTTGGCGCTTGTTAGTTCTATACAGCGCTTTGCGCTAAATTTTAAAAGCGGCGCTTCGAAAATTTTCTTCATACACATCAAAAACCCAATAAGCGAGT
>MNZA01000138.1 GCA_001873375.1 Oscillatoriales cyanobacterium CG2_30_44_21 | reverse complement strand
TAGTGGATCTCTTGCAAGGAGATTGGTTAGACGAAACCACTCAAATCATTGTGAACATTCTTGAAGATCTAAAAAGACCTAATCGTTTGTTAGAAGTAGAAGAGCGTTTACAGATTATTGCTGGTCATGTTGTCCAACAAGCCTATATATCGGGTGTAAGTTCTAGCGATCGCTTTATCCATGCGCGTTCCTTAGAAATTCAAAAACAAGATGGACAACACTTTAGAATTCTATTTGACAAAGGAATGGACTTTATAAGTAGGTCAGTGGATCAAACTTATAGAATTAGGGAGTCAACCTATGTTGTTATTACACGCTAAGTGATACCAATTCAGAAAAGTGTTGTCATACTTTTCTGAATTAGAAATTAAACCCAGTAAGGATTTTAAAAACGTAAAATGGTTTAGCCGTTTTGTGTTTTGGGATTACATGTAATAACTAAGGGGGAAGACTGAAAATTTTAGCTCCAGTCATTGTGACCTAGAGGTAACTGATTTAACTCGTCACGCTTAGTACAGGACAAAAAGTTGCAAAGATAGATCCATAGGGGTTTTACGGATGCTGTAGTTATCTTCTATAAAACCCCTTCCTGTCTATCTTTGCAACTTTTTGTCCTGTACTAAGCGTGACGAGTTAAATCAGTTACCTCTAGGTCACAATGACTGGAGCTAAAATTTTCAGTCTTCCCCCTTAGTTATTACATGTAATCCCAAAACACAAAACGGCTAAACCATTTTACGTTTTTAAAATCCTTACTGGGTTTAATTTCTAATTCAGAAAAGTATGACAACACTTTTCTGAATTGGTATCACTTAGCGTGTAATAACAACATAGGTTGACTCCCTAATTCTATAAGTTTGATCCACTGACCTACTTATAAAGTCCATTCCTTTGTCAAATAGAATTCTAAAGTGTTGTCCATCTTGTTTTTGAATTTCTAAGGAACGCGCATGGATAAAGCGATCGCTAGAACTTACACCCGATATATAGGCTTGTTGGACAACATGACCAGCAATAATCTGTAAACGCTCTTCTACTTCTAACAAACGATTAGGTCTTTTTAGATCTTCAAGAATGTTCACAATGATTTGAGTGGTTTCGTCTAACCAATCTCCTTGCAAGAGATCCACTAAATGTCTTGCTCCTGCTGAATCAAGATAGCGATCGTGATAAGTAACCTTTGCAACTGGGCTACCCATCAAAACTGTCTCTAGTCCTAGTCTTTGGCGTAACTCTGCCAAGCTGAGACTGCCCCAAGATGGATCGGGGTCTATCACCTGAGTATTTGGATCTTCTAATTCAATCGCTTCTACTTCTCTAGCATTCGACACCAAATTATTTAGCCTTGCTTGAATAGTTTGAACACCTTCTGCGCTGCGAGTTTGTAGCCATACTAGTTGATTCTCAGTTTCTTGATTTAATCCAAGGGCGATACGATTTTGGGGTGAGGTTTGGAAATAGAGGGTTGGCAACTTATCTACATCGGTTTGATAGAGATTGACCAATCCTTGATCGATCCATTGTGATAGGCGCTTGCGTAAAACTAGATTTTGGTCAACATTAGGCTGAGGCAGTTCATGCAAAATAATTGTTAAAGGCTCACATTTTTTGACCATATCAGTGAGTTTATTCAGCCAAGACATTGGCTCACCACGATCTAGACAAAAGCGATCGCTTAGGGATGGCAAGTAAATCATGCTGCCAGTTGTAGCCATGCGACAATGAGAGGCTAAGTCATTAGCGACTATCTCTAACCGCACCCGACTAGAACTAGGGGCAAAATTCTGTAATACTTCGTCAGGTTCCACAATTTCGATAATTGGACGTAGAAATTTTACAACCTCTTTTCGATCTAGTTCATGGTGAAATATTTGATTAGAATAGGTTCTCAGGCAGTCATAACAACTACTTTCACAGCTACAAGAATCAGTTAACCGATAAGCCTCGATCAGGATTTCCTGAAAATCATCCGCAATACGTTGGCTGTAGCCTGCTCCACCTGGGACATTATCATAGATGACGATTTCTGCTTGTCCATTGTCTAATGGTTTGAATAAGCCATCAAGTTCTTCTCGACGTACATCAATCACTTGAGCGGCGGCGGCAAGTAAGGCATAGGTGAGCGATCGCCAAAAATCAACTCGACTATTTGAAGTCTCAGTATCTGAGGCGATTACTCTATCTTCAACCGTATGCATGACTGCATCAGTCCCGAATAATGGTAATGGTTTGGTAGAGCGATCGAATAGAATTTTGAGAAAGTCAGTTTTAAATTCATGACCTAAATGAATCAAATTCCAACGTCCTGAGCAAGTCTTGCCATTTAGGGGATGCAGATGCGTAGGTCTTGGAGGGGATGTGGTGGCAGCCTTTTTACTGCGGGCTAGTTTCTGCTTTTCTTCGTCCCATTTACGCACTTGTTCGCTTACATCTAATCCGCAACTCTCACAAGTATGAAATCCTTGCTTTGTGAAATTAAAATTTCTTTGTCCTTTATTAGCCAAGAAAAAAGTCCCATTTTGATTCACGGTAAGTTGACAAATATTTTCTACAGATGAAGTTTTTTGAACTAATCCTGGATTAGCTAAGAAAACTTGCGATGTAAGTTGACGGATTGGTTTGAGGTATGGTGTGACCTTTGCCGTTGCCGCCCAATCGGTTACAAATGCTTGGGGAACTTTATATTCGTTAATTGATTTGTCAATTGCCGATGTCGGTAAATGTTGGCATACACGGCATTGATCGATTTGACAGTCTGGAGTGCTAAATTCCTCAAAATGATTGCAATTTTTACAAACCCAGTAATATTTTTTCTCTAGATTTCTTGGGCTATGGATACCAACGCTATGAAATACGCGATCATCAACCACCACATCTTGCCCAGGGGCGTATTCACCCAAGGCAAGACGGCGATCGCGTTCTAGTCGATGTTTACCTTGTGATGATTTATATTCGTTGCTTTCGCCTGTGAGCAAGCGAACAACATCGATGGGAAACCCGTAGATAGGTAGAATACTTGCCTGAACTAATTCATCATGCAATTTACGCCTAGCGATTTTCTCTAGCTCAAACTCAAGTCCATCTCGCCGCCGTTCTAAGCCTTTACGTTTTTTGCAATCGCTTTCAGCATCAATTTGTCTGTTAGTTTCTTCTAATGGAGATATGAGATCGTTCCAGTCTTGACATTGCTCTTGCTGAAACTCATCAATTTTCTGACAGAAATCATCTAATAAACTCCTAGCAGTTCCAGAAGCTTTTAAGCGCTCAATCCAGTCCTGAGCTAACTCGTTAGCTGGATCTGTATGCAACCATTCTTTTAAAGTACAAACCATTGCAGTTGCTGGTGGTGTAAATACATAGAAGGTTAGAGGGTGTGGTAGTTCTAAAAAGCTTTGAATATCAACTTTTTCAGCGCCTAGAGAATAGATGCCCAAAAATGCAGCTAATAACTCAGCGCGAATATGTCGCTGTTGGATTTGCCAGTTGCCAGCATCTACTTTGGGGATTTGATTAGAACCCGCGATCAGTTTATCGGGTTGCTCAAAATAAAAGCGATCGTGGGGGCGGCGCTGTCCATACATCAGCGTAATCGCTACGCCATCAGTACGTCGTCCTGCTCGTCCTGCTCGTTGTTGATAGTTGCTCACATGGGGTGGGAAGTTACGGAGAACTACTGCTTGCAATTCACCGATATCTACACCCATTTCTAGGGTTGTCGAACAACTGAGCAGGTTAATCTGTCCCCGCCGAAATCCATTTTCCCGCTTTGCTAATTCTTCTGTACCAAGTTGGGCAGTATGTTCTTGCGATCGTAATGCCAATGGCTCTCGATTTTTAATCAAATACTGTTGATAATGTTCAGATTCTGCTTGCTTTAATTGTTCTGGTTTGTAGGGGTGTAGTGTTCCTTCACACTTGAAAGCACGACAAGAATAGACATTTAAAGTAGGGTTAAGATTTGTAGCTCTAAGCTCATTCAAATTTGGAACATGAACGATTTGCTGGCAGCGATCGCATTGATGCCAGTTCTCTGCTGTCTCAACCACATTGAGCAAATCCCATTTAAGTTGATAGCCATTCGTAGCTTTGACAAGCAGACTAGCAGCCTCAAGTTGGCGAAATAGCGTAATTAAATTTTCTTGACTAGGTGGTTCTTTAAACATTTGGTAGTAATACCAGCCTAAACGGTTTTGAGCCTTGCTCACCTCACCAGAATTTTTTAATTTTGGAAGAAAAGATGGTGAATCAGGAAAGCTTTTTGTTTCTTTAGGATCTTTTTTAAGAAAAAGATAATTTTTAGATCTCCCTTGCACATCTACCATTTCAGGACGAGCGCCATCAACGCCCCCTGTTTCAGGGAAGTATCTTGATGCTCCCTCAATGTTGACAATCCCAGTACGGCGAATAATGTCTGTAAGTCCAATTAGAAAAATATAGGCTTCTCCAATAGTGATATTGAACAATTTGGCTACTGAATCAACCAAATGACTATCTGGAGATAGTTGGATATGACAAGCAAGAATAGCAAACGCCTCTAATGAATTTCGCCGAGCAAAGGGAATAGCAAATTCTCTCAGTAATAGCTCTTTAGCTCTCTTTTTTGCGCGATCGCTACAGGTTATGGCATTTTGAATTCCATCTATTGGATCGTCTGGACGATAGCTTTTATAATTATCTTGGCTCAATAGGTGTTTCGGGGAGGTGAGTCAAAAGAAGAAATTGGTAATATTGTATGGAAATCTATAAGCGATGATCGCTATGCTGAGCATAAACTTAACACATTTAATCGATGACGCAAAATGCTACGAAACAGTGCGTCAAATGAGATGGATAACAGGAGTTTGCTGTCCAAAATGTAAAGGCTCAGAGGTAATAAAGCGAGGGAAAGATGAAACACAATCCGCTCGCCAGCGATA
>MNZA01000105.1 GCA_001873375.1 Oscillatoriales cyanobacterium CG2_30_44_21 | reverse complement strand
CGACTTAAATCAAGACTACACCCCTGAAGTACAAGCTATTTGCTCCATCAGGTGGATTATTGAGGAATTTCATCGGGAAATTAAGCAATTGACGGGGATTGAGGCTTGCCAGTGCCGTAAATCCAGAATTCAGCGTAATCACATTGCTTGTGCCATGCTTGTTTGGCATCATCTTAAACGTTTAGCTTTTCAATCTGGTAAAACTATCTACCAACTCAAATGCGGACTTTTATCTGATTATTTACGGAGCCAGCTTAATCATCCTTCTATTCCTATGGTTCTTGCGTAAGTCCTATTTTAGTACGAACGGCAACAAAATTGTCACTACTTCCTATGACAATACGGCGCGGGTGTGGGACATCAAAGAGAATCAAGTTAACGAACTAAAAGGGCATACAGACTATATACTCGGTGCCAACTTCAGTGCTGACGGCAACAAAATTGTCACCGCTTCCTTTGACAATACGGCGCGGGTGTGGAATGCCAAAGGGAATCAAGTTGCTGAACTAAGAGGACATACGGACGGTGTCATGATGGCAAAATTCACTGCTGACGGTAGCGAAATTGTGACTGTTTCTAGAGACAAAACAACGCGAGTGTGGAAAGCGAACTTAGAGAATGATCTGGATCGCCTTTTAGTCGGGCTTTGCCAGAAATTAGAAGACTATCTCTCCACTAATCCTAATGCCAGTGATGCGGGCAAACAAGCTTGTCAAGTAAAAATATAAAGGTAAAAAGAGAATAAGGGATTGTAAAAAAGTTTTAAGTAGCTAGAGAAGGTCGTTCCGCCCACTACGCGGGCGGAACGACCTCTGGTTTTTGGTTACTTATTGCTACAGCACTTGGCGATCGCCGATCAATCGATGGGTGTTGCCAAAATCTTCTTGAGGGCAATTAAGCCTTTTTTAAGTTGTCGTGAAACTGTGACGGCACTAATTCCCAATGTATCGGCAACTTCGCGATGGGTAAATTCTTTTAAAAACACAAACTCCACCACCTCACGGGTGCGATCTTCTAGTAGATCTAGGGCTTGTTGGAGTCGAATGTTATCTTCTTGGGCTAGTTGAAAACTTTGGTATTTATGATCGGTGACGAGATCGCCGAGGGAGGTGGAGTTGTCTTCGCTGTGATCGATGGGCGTATCGAGGCTAATTGGTGAGCGATTTTGACAGGCTAGTTTGATGTCGTACCACTCACTCACATTAATGCCCAATTCATTGGCAATTTCTTGGCTAGATGGCTCTCTTCCAGTTTCTGCACGCCGATTGCGAATGATTTTACAGCCTTGGTTATAGACGGTGAGCCACGCACGCGGCATTTTGACGGTGGGGCTTTTGTCACGGAGATAATGCTGGATTTCGCCTTTGATGTAAGGTACGGCAAAGGAACTAAAGGCATTGCCCTTGCTGACATCAAAGCGCTCGATCGCATTAATTAGCCCAATCGAACCAACCTGCATTAAGTCTTCAAAACTTTCTTGACATTGATTTTTCCAGTGATAGGCTTCACGGCGCACTAGTCCAATATTGAGATTGACTAGTTGATTACGCAATTTAATGGTGGGATTAGCGCGATAGGCTTGCAAAATTTCGAGGGTTTCTTGTTTGCGTGAAAGCGTAATTTGGCTGTCAATATTTTCTGATTCTTGAGGTTCATTGCGGCTATCGAGATAGCGCCTTTGCAAAAAGCTTTCTAAATGCTGATAAATATGAGATCGCGCAAAATCGGCAAAGTCATGATTGGTTTCAGAATTAAATTGCAGAAGTGCTTTTTTTAGTCCTTGCTTACCCGCTTCTAATAGTTCGCGATCGCTATTACGTCTGTCTCCCACCCTGTTGTTGGAAGTTCTGCGTTCTTGGATGATGAGATTATGCGGAGTGGTTTGATTAATTAGAGAGATTGGCAGAGAGGCGATCGTTTCACGGATTAGTCCCAAATGGACTTCGACTATTTGCTGCTGCAAAATCTCTGAAGGAAAATTTTGATACCCCCTGAGCAAAGTAGTGATACTTTCTTTGGTTGAATCATTTTTGTTCAGTGACATAAAGCGAACATCCTTAATAATGATTCAATTAATCCAAAAATATACTTCGACCTTTTGCTTGTCTATTTAAAATTTGTTCGACCAAGTTAAACAATGGTAAAGCCAAGTACAGAAGAATTTTTGAAAGTATGGCGAATGATTTCAAAAATTCTTTGTCAACTAAATTATACAGTCAAGCATGGGTTACGGCACTCAGCCAAAACATTTTAAAATCGTCTAGGGATAGCTACACTTGGGTGATTTAAATGAGCATAACTAATACTTGATCGCCTTCAGGGACATAGGTTTGGTGTACTCGCATCACCGCGATCGCATTCGTCTTGATCGCACTAATTAAATTGCCAGAACTATAGCCAGACTGAGGATCGGGAACAGGTTGAAAGATTGGGTTTCCCTTAGCATAGGTCAAAACCCCCCATAGATAAGTCTCGCGCCGCCCCTGTGAGTGAATATCTTCGGTCGTACTGGCTTGGATAAATTGGGGATACCAGTGGATTGAATTTGCGCCATTTAGCTTAGCGATCGCCCCGCGAATAAATCGCCAAAAACTGACCATTGCCGACACAGGATTTCCTGCTACACCGAGATATAAAACCTTATCAAAGTTAGCAATGGTCAAGGGTTTCCCAGGTTTGATCGCCACCGATCGCCCATGAACCTCGGCTCCTAATTTGGCGAGTATCCTATCGATATAGTCATAATCTCCCACCGATACACCACCTGTAGAAATCACCAGATCGGCTTGGGCGATCGCCTGTTGGATCACCATTTCTAGTTTTTGAGGATCGTCACCGACTGCGCCAAGGGAGATGGCGATCGCACCAGCCTGACTAATCAAAGCCGAAAGAGCATAGAGATTAGAATCAATAATCTGTCCTGCTTGCAGTGGTTGTGAAGATTCGAGGCTGACTAATTCATTACCTGTGGAGATAATGGCAATCTTGGGCTGGCGATAGACTTTGACTTGCTGGCAACTAGCAGAGGCGATCGCGCCAATTTCGGGCGCTCCTATTTTTATGCCTGCGCTGACTAGTCGCGCACCTGCAAGTATAAATTCACCTTTGCGACGCACATACTCACCCCTTTGCGGTTTAGCTTTGATTTGCAAGAAATCATCAACGCGCTCCGTATCTTCCTGCATGATCACTGTATCCGCACCATCAGGCAGCATTCCTCCCGTAAAAATTCGCATACATTCACCTTTACTGAGGACTTGCTTAACGTTTGCACCTGCGACAATTTCTTGAGAGGCGATCGCCAGTTTTAGTTCTGGCAAGTCTGCTAAATCGGCGTGACGAAACGCATAGCCATCCATTGCCGAATTATCCCAGTGCGGAAAGTCAAATGCACTAATAATGTCCTCTGCTAAGATGCGATTTAAGGCTTGAGACAATGGCAAAATTTCGCTATCAACTTCAGAGTCAAAGGGTTTGACTAAATCTAAAATTATTTTTTCCGCTTCGGTGACAGATAACATAATTGCTTTTTATAGCGCTTTGCGCTTAATTAAAAACCAGAGAAACTTTGGGAAGCGCCGCGGAGCGGCGCTTCCCAAAGCTTCTCTATACTACTCAAAGCCTCAATAGGCTGTATAGAGGACAAGATCAGCGCGGCTTCGCCGCGCCAATCTTGTCCTCTATTTTAGGGCGTAGCCCTCTGCTATAAAATTTACTCATGCGTATAGATATTGTTACCCTGTTTCCAGAATTTTTTACATCGCCATTGCAGACAAGCTTGCTGGGTAAGGCGATCGCCAATCAAATTGCGGAGGTACATCTCACCAATCCTCGCGACTTCACCACCGACAAGCACCATCGCGTTGATGACGAACCCTATGGCGGCGGTGTGGGAATGTTGATGAAGCCCGATCCAATTTTTGCTGCCGTGGAATCCCTGCCCAGCTTGCCCAAGCGCGAGATTATCTATCTCACGCCGCAGGGTGAACCGATGAAGCAAGAACTATTTAAGGAACTGGTCACCTATGATCAGCTAATTCTCATTTGTGGCAGTTATGAAGGGGTAGATGAGAGAGTCTGCGAACATCTGGTCACTCGCGAAGTTTCCCTTGGCGACTTTGTACTGACCTGTGGCGAAATTCCTGCGCTGGCGCTGATTAATGGAGTTGTGCGTCTGCGTCCTGGCACAGTCGGCAAAGAAGATTCTCTCAAGTTTGAGAGCTTTGAAGATGGATTGCTGGATTATCCGCAGTACACAAGACCGCCGATATTTCGTGGGTGGGAAGTTCCCGAAGTATTGCGATCGGGTAATCATAAATTAATTGCAGCATGGCGAAAGGAACAGCAACTCCTGAGAACCCGACAACGCCGTCCTGATTTGTTATAGCTGTCGCCAAATGTACTGGGATATAAAAACCAAGAATTGACTGGCGGCGCTCCGC
>MNZA01000218.1:2054-21770 GCA_001873375.1 Oscillatoriales cyanobacterium CG2_30_44_21 | reverse complement strand
CTTGTCAATCTTTTTCTCCTTTATTAATCGTTTCTTTAATTCCACAAACAAATTATAAAAAATCGCTGGGTTTCGGTTTTTACTCGCCTTAGAAAATGTACTGATATCTATGTCTATTCCGCGTATATTCAATCTCTGGAATAGGCATCTCATCCCTGTTTGACTTTGGTCGAGTACAAAACTTAGCCAACAACTTACAAACGAAAATGTGTCTAGCTTCGGATAATCGTTTTGAGGTAAAAGTGAAAGTAAATATTTGACAATATGGGGGAAGTTGGATAACATTGTAGATATTATTTTTTTAATTTATTGCTTCTAATTTAACAGATTAGGAGCGCTTTTTTCTGATTATTTCCTGTCGTTCAACACTTCTGGTTGTCAGTTAATTAATCTTATTGCTTAAATTCTATGAGCGCTTGCTAAGTCGCGGCGATCGCAAACTCACCATGACACTTGGCGCCGCCTTCGGCAATCACTAGCTCATGCAGGGTAAACTCATCCCCTAACTTGTGTAGCAGCATTTCTAGTAGATCTCGAATTTGCGCGTCAGTAGTGACAATGGGCGGAGTGTTAGAAGCGATCGCTTCTAAAAAAATTGGTGACTTGATGCAGTTTTGCAAATCATTAGATGTTAATTCCACATTCATCGAAACGCGGATGGGATCGAGCAATCGCAATGCCTCGCCCCTAAGAATTTGGGAAATATTGAGATGAATAGCTTCAGCGCAAAAATCAACATTGGTAATTGCTAAGCCTTGGTATCTAATCCCTGAGCCAATCACCGATGCTTTGGGGATATCCCCACTCAAAATTTGGCGACTTTTGCCAAATACCTCAATCTCTAACGTATCAATATGTTCGACCTGCGATCGCAACCATAGTTTAATAATAGGAATTAGAGCCGAGCTAACCAGAGACATAGATTATTGAACCGATTTAATTGAACCAAGCTAAAGCTTTGACAGTCAAAATTATTACAGAGATTAGGTATAGATGCTCTCATGGATATTCACCTTAAATGTTCAGAGCCGTAAATGTAGATGTAAAAGGGTCAAATACAACCGATCCAGATTTGATCATTGTGCAAGCTTGCTTGCGAAATGAGCCTCACGGCTTTAAAAAGCTGTACCAGCGCCATCATCAAAAAGTACGCTCAACCCTTTATCAGTTATGTGGTGCGGATGGGCTAGATGATTTGGAACAGGATGTATTTTTGCGAGTTTGGAAGGGGTTGCCCAAATTTCAACAGTCCGCTCAGTTTTCCACATGGCTGTATCGCATTACTTTTAATGTGGCGAGCGATCGCCGTAAAGCTTTAGCCAAAATGCGATCGCGCAGTGTTTCGGTTGAAGATGAGCAATTAGCTAATCTCTCTGATGACGCGACAGCCCGCACTGGCGATCAGCAAGCAGGACTGACGCAGATGCACTATCAAGACTTGATGCAACGCGGCTTGGAAAAACTCAGTGAAGATCATCGATCCGTGCTGGTTTTGCATGATTTGGAAGAGTTACCGCAAAAAGAAATCGCGGAGATTTTATCTATTCCTGTCGGCACGGTGAAATCACGTTTGTTTCATGCCCATGGTGCAATTAGAAAATTTTTAGAAGCGCAAGGAGTTGAACTATGAAAAACAAATATTCCCAAGACTTTGACCATGATGCCGATGCTTCTTTGGTGACATTTCTTCAACAAAATAAGTCACCTGTTCCTGCTCCTGCCCCTAATTTTGAAGAGCAGTTATACGCGGAAATTAGCAAATATCCTCAGCGATCGCTGATGCCATTTCGAGCTGATTTTAGCCGATGGTTGCCCATGATTCTGGCTGTGCCAATTTCGCTGGGTGTGGCAATTGGAATTACCTATACAAATCGCTCCCAGTATCAAATGGCAAATAAATCTACAGGCATCACTGAGTTGGAAAGAGTGGAAATAGAAAAATCTTTGATTAGTAGTTGGAGTATGGCGGATGACTTAACAATTTCGTCTGCTAACGGCATAGATTCTCAGCTTTTATTGGATCTAACACCCCTTGATTATGAATAAAATTCTAAGTTTGAGTAATCTGAATTATTTTTAATAAGTAGGAATAAATAATATGTTTAAGTCAAAAGTTTTTCAGTATGGCGCGATCGCCTTATCTGTGGTCGCGGCTAGCGGGGCGATCTGGGCAAGTACCAATTTCAAGCCGCAGACAAATACGCTTGCAGAAGCCCAAATTCAGTCAGAAATTAAGGCAGATGTACCAGAAAAAAGTCTTGATCCCAATTCTGAAATAGAGTCCGATATCTTAGCGCAGTTACCAAATCGCCCAACTCGCGACAAAAGCCCTGATTTGCCCTCTAGCAGAATATTAAGTCAGTTAAATCTCTCGCCAGAACAATTACAAAAACTCAAAGCCATCCGCGATCGCGATGGTGCAGCAATTGACGATCTAATGCAGCGATCGCGCCAAGTTAGTAAAGAGTTACGCGACCTCTTGGCAACTGATGCAGACCAGACCATAATTCGCGCCAAGCATGAGGAGGTGTTAAAGCTTCAGCAAGATTTACGGCGGCAGCATTTTGAGCGGACTCTAGCCATGCGCGAAATATTAACGCCCGCACAGCGATCGCAACTCAGTGAAATCATGAAAAGTAAGCGTTCGCGGATGCGTGAGGGAATGCGCGATCGGCTAAAAGAAAGACTTGAAAATCGCCCAAGAACCTAGCTATACAAAAAGGGGCGGCGCAAAGCGCCGCCCCTTTTTGAGTAAAGAAGAGAAGAAATTGTTAAATCCCCCTACCGACTATAGATCTGCTCCTAATATGGAAAGTAACTACTGTCCATACTTCTGTTGAGTTTTATAAAGATTCACGAAGAAATCAAGAAATTATTTTACTTGCATGACTGACTCTTTATCTTCTTACAAAAATACTAAAGCGCCTCAAAGCCTTGCCAAAGGCAAAAGTCTGATTGAACCAATCATTTTGATTCGTCGTATGGCTTTTGGAATTGCGATCGCCACTTGGATGGTCATGGCGATCGGCAGTGCTACCCGTGTGATGAATGCTGGCTTAGCTTGCCCCGACTGGCCGCTATGCTACGGCTCAATCCTACCTGCGGAGCAGATGAATCTACAGGTATTCTTAGAATGGTTTCATCGTCTAGTCGCTTCCACGGTTGGTTTTGCCACGATTGTTTTGTGTGGCTCAGGTTGGTACTTTCGCAACTCTTTACCAAAATGGATACCTTGGGCAACATCAGGATCTTTGTCGTTGGTAGTTTTTCAAGGGGTTTTGGGTGGCTTAACAGTTACGCAACTACTTAGATTTGATATCGTGACAGCCCATTTGGGAACTGGGTTGCTATTTTTCTCTAGCTTGTTGGCGATCGCGATCGCCTCCCTAAATACAGAAACTAATCCTACCGCAGTCGCAACAAAACAATCCAAAATTGCTTGGCTCGGTTTAGCCGCTGCGGGTTTCGTTTATTTTCAGAGTATTCTGGGTGCTTTAGTTGCCTCCCAATGGGCTTTACATCAGTGCTTTGCTACTCAAGATATGTGCATCGTTTTAAATGCTCACCTGATCGGCATTGTCCCCGCCACCCTCGCCAGTTTGGCAGTATTAGCCTCGGTATGGCTAACTAAAAATATCTCTCCCTTACTACGCTGGACTGGTTCAATTGTGGGACTGCTCGTATTTGCTCAAGTGGCGATCGGTTACGCCACTTATAAACTGCATTTGCAAGTCGAACCATTGACCATTGCTCACCAAGCCACAGGCTCCGCCCTGTTAGGAACTCTGATTTGTTTTACGGTCTTAGCATTTAAAGCTAATCAAAAAATTCAAATCTCATCAGGTCAAGCCATAACTCGTTAGTTGATTCACCTGAGTGTGACAGCCCTTTCATGAATTAAAACCAAATCTCAGAAGTTAAAAAATGGCTTAGCCATTTTTTAACTTCTGAGTCTCGAAGAACTTTAGGAGCCACGCTCAATGTCACAAATAGCAAACCCAAAGATTACTACTCCAGAAAGTATTTTTGCTGAAGTTAATCCACTAGTTCCGTCTGCTCGTAGCTGGCGAGATGTCATCCAAGACTACATTGAACTAACTAAGCCACGCATTATTACCCTGTTGTTAATTACTACCGCAGGATCTATGTGGATTGCCTCGGCGGGAGAGGTGGATTGGTTCTTAATGTTTGTGACTGTGTTGGGCGGCGCGATCGCGGCGGCTTCG
The DNA here is from genome assembly GCA_001873375.1 of Oscillatoriales cyanobacterium CG2_30_44_21. Lineage (GTDB taxonomy): Bacteria > Cyanobacteriota > Cyanobacteriia > Pseudanabaenales > Pseudanabaenaceae > Pseudanabaena. Next base: position 17,544 of record MNZA01000218.1, on the reverse strand, counting down.
GCAAATACGATCAACTGTCTCTATGATCGCGACATTGATGCCAAGATGGAACGCACCAGTTGGCGACCACTGCCATCAGGACGGATTCACCCTCGTGATGCCCTAGTTTTTGCGATCGCCCTAGCCATAATTTCCTTTACGATGCTGACGGTTTACGCTAACTTGATGGCGGCTTGCCTAGCCATGTCTGGCATCGCCACCTATGTGGGCGTTTATACGATTTGGCTAAAGCGCTCTAGTACTCAAAATATTGTGATTGGTGGCGCGGCGGGTGCAATTCCGCCATTGGTTGGCTGGGCGGCGGTAACTGGCGAATTAAGCTGGTCAGCTTGGGTATTGTTTGCCATTATTTTTGTGTGGACTCCGCCGCACTTTTGGGCTTTGGCTCTGATGATTCGTGATGAATATGCCAAGGTAGGCGTGCCGATGTTGCCTGTAGTTAAGGGTGCAGAAGTAACTGCCAATCAAATTTTGCTATACACCTTACTCATGGTTCCTGTGTCATTGCTGCTAGTTTATCCTTGCAACGCAATGGGTATGGTTTATGCAGTGTCGGCGCTTATTTTAGGCGGCGCATTTATTTTTAAGGCTGTTCAGTTACTCAAAGAACCCAGCGATCGCAATGTTGCCCGTTCTGTATTTAAGTATTCGATTCTTTACTTAGCATTACTTTGTGTGGCGATGGGAGTTGACACTATTCCGATCGCCCATATTTCTAGCCAGCAAGTGATCGCTTTGCTGCAAAACACCCACAGTATTTAGAAATCATTTAAAGATTATTTTTTTTGTACAGCTGTAGCCAATCCTGCTAAGACAAGCTAAAACCCAATAAGTGAGTAGCGGTGCGAAGCGCCGCTACTCACTTATTGGGTTTTAGTTTTAAAGAGCTTCTTTTGGACTTGCCATGAGATCAATCCGCCTAACCACGACAGACCGATCGCTAAAAGTAAAAATACTAGACCTCCCCATCCTTCAAGGGGAGTTAAGACTCTTAAAATCCACACATGAATTAGATAGGTCGCAAAACTGGCATGGGATAAAGTTTTAATGAAAGATTTAATATGAGATGGAACATCCTGCCCTATGAATGGGAAGGATTTGGGGAAATCTTGACTTTGCCCAATTCGCCAAGAAATTGACCACAATAAAAACATCAAAGACATCACAAATACTGATGGTCTGGTGTAATGCCCGATCGCCTCGGCAGTATTCTTAGATATTGCCACGTAGTAAAATTCGCTCAGTTCTACTACGGCGGCGATCGCAAATAGATATCCCCACCATTGAGAACGCCATCTATTAACTCGCTTCTCTATCCAGTGATTATCTTTAGCGAGCCACATACCAATCAGGAAATAGGGTAGCCAATAGATCAAGTGATTTCCATCAGGAAGCGTGATTTGCAGATTAGGAAATAAACCTAAGGTTCCTGATAGCCAAGCCCAGCTAAACAGAGTAAAGGTGCAGCAGGTCAGGAGATAGAGATTAGGGGGTGTAAAAACAATGTGGCGAATTAATGGATAGAAAAGATAGCATTGAAAGATGATTCCCAAGAAATAAAGGTGGTAGTCACCCATACCTGTGATTAAAGCTTGCCAAATTAAATAAGCGCGTTCTGTCCAACTAGCCTGAATGAACTTAACTTGACCGACTAAATTGAGGAGACTAAATAGAATATATGGGGGCAAAATTCGCCATAGACGGCGCTGAAAAAATGCGATTAAATTAAATGAACGCTTCTCTTCAGATTTGGCAAGGGCAAAGCCTGAGAGGATCACAAAAATTGGTACTGTAAAGCGCCCAATTTGATTGATTGCCGTATTTATAAAAATTGTCAGGTCAAGGGTGGTCGTATCGTTTACCCCAAACCACCATCGATGGGAAGCATGGATCGCAATTACGATGGTTGTGGCGATCGCCCTAAGCAGGTCTGAGAGTTCCCAAGTCATTAAAATTATTTCTGTAGTTCGCTTGGTCAGCAAAGGTTTTAATAAATAGAACTTACACAAAACTTAAATCGCCCTCATCCCCCAACCCCTTCTCCCGTTCTGGGAGAAGGGGGGTAAGAAGTTATTCTTGTTCCCCTCTCCCGCAGGAGAGGGGCTAGGGGTGAGGGTCTTAGAAAATTCCGCGTAAGTCCTAATAAATTCTATTGATCTTGGGCCATTTCAAGTCGCCATTGTCTAAGCTATTTAAAATATTAGACAAGCCATCTTTACTCCCCACTTGCACTGCTTTGAGGATATGTAAACTATCTTCTAAAAGATTGGCAATATCTACGGTTTGATAATCAGGAAGATAGGCGGGTAAGCGACTCGTACCTTCCCCCAATAGAATTGTCGCGCCATGCCAATTTTGATTATTAAGATGATAAAGCCCCACGGCAATTTGCAAAATTCCTTGATAAAAAGCGCGATCGCTTTGCCAAGCATTGTGCCAAATTTCTTCTAAGAGGTCATGGCAAGCGTAGTAGCCTCCACTATTAAATAGGGCGATCGCCTCCTCAAACATTGGTTCAAGCATTGATTATTCCTAGAGGAGTAGCTCGACTTAATTAAAGCCTAAAACCAGAGGTTGTTCCGCCCGCGTAGCGGGCGGAACAACCTCTGGCTTTTTAGTTTACTTATGATTAACTACTTACAGCGCTTTGCGCCGCTCAAAATTATCGCGGGCGGTGCAAAATCTAACTTTCGATCAGGTCTAGGCAATGGTTGGGCAAAAATGCCGTCCAACCATTGTCCAGTTTGACGCGACAGCTCACACTGATCACCTTCTCGACTACACCCATGTGGTTAGCGTATTGCTGACGATTGGCATTCACACAAACGCGATCGCCAACTTTAAATACTCGGCTTGCTGCCTTGGGATCAGGCTTTTTATCAGCAAGATTGGGGATAGCGGCTTTTCTGAGGGTTGGCGCAGAATGAAAAGTTAGGGAGGCAGCTTGCTGACCATTGACCTGATAGTTATAGCCACGTCCTTGAATTAACTGAAGGCTGCCAATTTGTACAGTTGCCACATAGCGCACAAAATCATCTATGGCAATTTCCATAGTCTCGGCAAGGTCTTCAAACATCACGGGATAACTCCAGCAGTTTTCCCCGACCTGCAAATCAGCTAATTCATTCCAAGTGTCAAACAACATCTGCCCGAACTGAGGCGGAATTGGTTCGTCATGATTTGGCTTTGCCACAGCACTTACAGATACGCTCTCAGTCGTGGCTGTTTCCAGAGATTTAAGCAAACTCTTAGCAACGCGATCGCCTGCTTCTGTCTTGACTCGAAGATATTCGAGAACTTGCTCAAACAAAGATTCGCTAATATTAACAGCCATAGAAGTACTCGCGCGGATCGCTTTTTAAATTAGCATCAATTTGTTGATAACTTGTGAGCTTGCAATCTTTCTCAGTAATTCGCATTACAGCGCTTTACACTTTGCGAACCTAACCAACATTTAAAAGCACGGCTCCGCCGTGCTTTTATACCAAATAAAGAAATGGCGTAGCCATTTCTTTATTTAAAAATTTTAAAAGCACGGCTCCGCCGCGCTTTTAAAATTTTTCTTGGGTTTGAGCGCAAGGTGCTGTAAATATTTGTGTTACCAATTTTGGGGCAGTGGCTCATTGCAAAGCTGATGAATCTCGGCGATGCGCTCAAATAGCCAAGGATATTTGAGGCGATAGGTGGGAATAACTCGCAAAGGACAAAGCAACGCCGCCGCCGTCAAGTCCGCCACACTAAAGCGATCGCCCACCAAATAACCATCTTGCCAAAACTCTCCTAACAAGGCGATCGCATCGCCAAGTTTTGTCGCCGCTATTTCCGCAGACTGAGCATTAATGCCATAGCGCCAGCGAATGATCCTAATTACAGCAAGGCTAATCCAAGACGGATCGATATATTTGCCCTCGGTAACTCGAAACTGACAGTAAACACTTCGCGCCGCCGTGCCAATCGATTCATCAAAATAATCTTCTAACCGCAAAGCCTCCGCCTGTGGCAACGCATCGTCCAGATATAAAGGTGGATCAGGCTGATAGGATTCCAAAAATTTAATAATCTCGGTGGAGTCGGTGACTACCGCAGGGCAGTTTTTTTGCCTTGGCAACAAAATGGGGACGGTTTCGGAATTTGAAAGAGACTTAGTGCGCCATAGGTGTAGGAGCGGAGTCAGATTTTCGACTTGGTAAGAAATTTGCTTGTAGCCCAGAGCCATTCTGGCTTTACGGCAATAATGAGAGGTGCTGAATTGCAGTAAAAGCATGGTTTTTAAAGGCAAATACCAAAAAAATCTATTTAGTCAGTCGATCCTATGGTATATTCTCGTCTAAATTTTTACAGTTTACGGTACTGTCGCCCATGCAAGCCAACCCAGCCATAAAATCTACTACTCCGCAGTCTGGTTATCAAGCCTCGGTACCTGTCACTGTGTATCGAGAGCTAGCGGCTGAGTTGCAGTCTACGCAAGCAAAATTGTCTTTTTTTCAGTTACAAAATGATCAGCTAACCCGCCAAAATCAAATGCTTTTGCAAGAATTTGAAGCGATCGCCCAGTCCACAGGGCGCGTGCAAGCAATTCTGAGCCAGTCAAACCTGCCTGAGTCAAAGCTATCGGGCGTTTTGGCTGGGATTCGGGCTTCGGCACAAGTCGCAGCCGCCCCCGCCAAAACTAACCCTCAACCTCAAGGTCGCCCCCCTGCCAAGCCCCGCACTGCGGACAAGCCAGCTACCACCCAACCCAATCCCCGCAAGACGGCAGTGCAACAAACTAATCACGCGATCCAAGAAGCTATTTCCAGAGCCAGACAACTAGCTACGGAAGCGGCTCCCCCAAGCTCTCAGTCTGCAACTCAAGAAGCGATCGCGGGAGAAACTCTTTACTATGAAAGCGCCTTTGCGGGTTTTGATACGCCTGTAACCAGTCAAGTTACCAAACCCTTGCCCAAGTTGGAAATCAGAGAAGAAATATCTTCCCGTCCGCTCCGCACCGATAGCTCCAATAGGGAAGACGCGTCGGAAGTAGGGCTAAGCGGCTGGATGCTAGTCCTAACGATCGCCGCGATTGTCTTAACATCCTTCGGCGCTGGCTATTTGCTCATGCGTCCCTTTGTGAAATAGGTTCGGGATGCCCAAAGAGGCTGATTCGCGGGCGAATCAGCCTCTTTGGGTTTTATTTGGTATAAGCTTCTAAAAACAATAATTTTCAAGCAAGCAATGGTAACTCCCCCTTCTTCACAAACCAAAATCATCGTCCTTGATGATGACCCAACAGGCTCTCAGACTGTGCATAGTTGTCTATTGCTGACCAAATGGGATGTGGAGACCTTACGCATTGGGCTTGCTGATGCCTCGCCGATTATGTTTGTTCTCACAAATACGCGATCGCTCACACCCAGCGATGCGGCAGCGGTAACTCGTGAGGTTTGCCAAAATTTGAAGCTCACCTTAGAAGCGGAAAAAATTCAAGATTTTATGATTGTCAGTCGCTCGGACTCCACTTTGCGGGGACATTATCCCATTGAGACTGACGTAATTGCGGAGGAGTTAGGGGACTTTGACGCGCATTTTCTAGTGCCAGCTTTTTTTGAAGGTGGACGCTTTACCAAGTCCAGTGTGCATTATCTAGTTGTGAATGGTGTGCCAACGCCAGTCCATGAAACAGAATTTGCCAAGGACTCTGTATTTGGCTACCAGTATAGTTATTTGCCTGATTATGTTGCCGAAAAAACACAGGATCGCATTCCTGCTGAACAAGTTGAGCGATTTCTTTTAAGTGATATTCGCGCTGGCAGTCGTCAACGCTTGGCGAAACTGCACGACAATCAGTGCGGTGTCGTTGATGCCGAAAATCAAGCCGACCTCAATCAATTTGCGGCGGATATTTTAGCGATCGCCGCCACAGGCAAAAAATTTCTATTTCGGAGCGCAGCGAGTCTGTTAACTGCCCTGGCTAAACTGCCGCCACAGCCAATTCCCGCCGAAGAAATGTCTAAATATATGCGATCGCCCAAAGCTGGCGTAGCGATCGTGGGTTCCCATGTTAAAAAAACTACAGAACAGCTAGAAAATTTGCTCGAGGCTGACAATACTGTGCCTGTAGAAATTGACGTGGCGCGTCTGCTCAATAACCTTGAAGCAGAGTTCCAAACCCTGAAACAGGAAGCTCTATCTCAAGTACAGCAAGCCCATAGTCTTGGCAAAACTGCGGTAGTATTTACCAGTCGCAAAGAATTAGAGTTTGCGGATATCGCCACTCGTCTTGCCTTTGGGCAATCGGTATCGGCATTACTTATGGCGATCGTGCAAGAACTGCCCGAAGACATTGGATTTTTGATCAGCAAAGGCGGAATCACCTCCAACGATGTTCTTAGCACAGGCCTAAATCTACCCACCGCAAGGCTATTAGGGCAAATTCTCGCAGGATGCTCGGTTGTCAAAACTCCCGCCGACCATCCCCGTTTTCCTGACCTGCCCGTGGTGCTATTCCCTGGAAATGTTGGTGATGCCAATGCCCTCGCCACAGTTTACACCCGCCTCGCCATGGGCATTCATACCAAGTAAATAAATGGCTACGCCATTTATTTAATCCAAAAGATTGAGCCACCTGCTACGCAGGTGGCTCAATCTTTTGGATTAAATGCTTGCTTCTGCGAGATTAACATCCGTCAAATCTGCACCTTGGAGATTGGCATATCGCAAATTGCAAGCAAAACAATTAGCACCCGTCAAATCTGCATCTTGAAGATTGGCAAATTCTAGGTGAGCATTACTCAAGTTTGCGCCCCGTAAATTAGCATTTTTCAAAATTGATCCTTTTAAAATTGCCCCACTAAGATCGGCTCCACATAGGTTGGCACTTCTCAAATTTGCCTTACTCAAATCAGCATTAGTCAGATTTGAGAAGCTAAACGTCGATCGCTCTAGGTTTGCACCTCTAAAGTCGGCTCCACTCAAATCATTCAAATCCAAGTCAGCGTCACACAGATTTGTATTGATCAAACTAATCTTAGAAAGCTTGCAGCAAGAAAGTTTTAGCCCTGCAAAATTCTCTGAATCAAAATCTTTACGCCCTTCCTCGTACATCTTTTTTACTGCCATTCCCTTGACAAGAGCCTTATTTGCGTCAGGATAGGCTTGAGGATTTTGAGTAGTTGTCATGGCGATGGCTCACTAGCAGATATGTTTAGCTATTGATAGATAAGCAGATCAACATAGTTAAAATCGAAAACCAGAGGTCGTTCCGCCCGCTACGCGGGCGGAACGACCTTCTTGGTTTTTAGATTAATTATGCTTAGCTACTTAATATTTTTAATATAAAGTGTTCGCCCTATCCCATGAATCACCCTATTGGATGCCTAAAATTGTGTAATTCTATTAAGAACTGTGGCGATCGCCACAACTCTTAATGTCAATTGTCGATCAAACGAACCATAAGAATAGTTTTGAAAACGTTGTTTCACAACGTTTTCAAAACTAAGTAGCTCGGTTTAATTAGAATCTAAACCCAGAGATTGTTCCGCCCGCTATGCGGGCGGAACAATCTTCTGGGTCTTTAGTTTACTTATGCTTGAATACTTATTTTTGGCTCAAGTTTGAGCGCAAGGCGCTGTAACTGAACTTACCTATGGACTTAAAAAATGTCTAATCAAAACGGCGTAATGATGCAGTACTTCCATTGGTATTTACCAGACGATGGAAGTCTATGGAAACAAGTCGCCGAAAAAGTTGAAGAACTCGCCAAAATTGGCGTAACTTCCCTCTGGCTACCGCCTGCCTACAAAGGTATGGCAGGCGGTATGGATGTTGGTTACGGAATCTATGATCTATTTGACTTAGGCGAATTTGATCAAAAAGGCTCCGTCAGAACAAAATATGGAACCAAAGAAGAATATCTCCACGCGATCGCCGTAGCTCAAAAAGCAGGCGTGAGAATCTATGCTGATGTGGTGTTTAATCACAAAATGGGAGCAGATGAAGCTGAAGAAGTGGAAGCCACGCCCATGAGCATCGATAACCGCAATCGAGCTATCGGTGAGTTTCAGAAGATTAAAGCTTGGACTCACTTCACTTTTCCCAATCGCAAAGGCGCATATTCCACGATGGAATGGCATTGGTGGCATTTTGATGCGATCGACTACAATGCTTACAACGAAGGAGAAGATGCAATTTATCTACTCAAAAATAAGTCTTTTGATGACAATGTGGATTTGGAGAAAGGGAACTTTGACTATCTGATGGGTTGTGATCTGGATATGACTCATCCCGAAGTAAAAGGAGAACTCAAGTACTGGGGAGAATGGCATCAAGACACAACTAATGTCGATGGATTCAGGTTTGATGCGGTCAAGCACGTATCCGCCGAATTCTTTCAAGAATGGTTAGATCATGTGTGTCATTATGCCAAACGCGATCTATTTGCCGTGGGAGAATACTGGTCATACGAAGTGGAAGCCTTGCATTATTTTATCGAAACTACAGGCGGCAAAGTTGATCTCTTTGACGCACCTCTACATTACAACTTCCATATCGCCAGCAAGACTGGAAAAGATTATGACCTAACTCAAATTTTTGAGAGTACCCTAGTCAAAGATCAACCCACTCTTGCGGTTACTTTAGTCGATAACCACGATTCACAACCATTGCAATCTTTGGAATCAATTGTTGAAGCTTGGTTCAAGCCCCTCGCCTACGCCCTGATTCTGTTGCGTCAAGATGGATATCCCTGCATTTTTCACGCTGACTATTACGGCGCACATTATAAAGATCGCGGCAAGGACGGCAATGAATATGAAATCTGGATGGAAAGCCATCAATGGCTACTAGACAAGTTTCTCTTTGCAAGACAAAACTATGCTTATGGCGAACAGTTCGATTATTTTGATCATCCCAATACGATCGGCTGGACTCGCCTAGGTGATCAAGAACATCATGGCGGTGTGGCTGTAGTGATGAGCAATAGTGAAGAGGGGCGCAAGTCCATGCAAATCGGTCAACCCAATCAAGTTTATGTAGATATCACTGAAAATGTGAAGGACTCTATTACAACCAATGATGACGGCTGGGCAGAATTCCGTTGTAATGGTGGTTCTGTTTCCGTATGGCTAATGGAAAGTGCTGCTGTTGCGCTGGCAACTCACTAAAATCAAAGAATTAAAAGCTTTGCAGAGCAAGCATAATAACAAGGTCGTTCCGCCTGCTACGCGGTCGGAACGACCTTGTTAGTTTTTAGGTTACTTATGCCTAGCCACTTACAAGCCCTCCATGATTTCTTACTCCCTTCCCGCCGAAGAAATAGACATATAAAACCAAGAAATATCGTTGCAGCGCTGCAACGATATTTCTTGCACTGGAAAGGGAGTAACAGGCGATCAGACGGCGTGAAATCCGAATAGCGACAATGGTTGGCTTTGATGACATATCAGTACAATATGAAGAGAGTAAACCGTAAGAACACACTATGATCCCAACCGTAATTGAACAGTCTGGTCGTGGCGAAAGAGCCTTTGACATTTTTTCGCGTCTGCTGCGGGAGCGGATCGTATTTTTGGGGCAGCAGGTTGACGACAGTATTTCCAATATCATCGTTGCTCAGTTGCTCTTCCTTGAAGCTGATGATCCTGAAAAAGATATTTTCTTGTACATCAACTCCCCTGGGGGATCTGTGACCGCAGGCATGGCAATCTACGACACCATGCAACATATCCGCCCCGATGTATCTACTATCTGTGTGGGTTTAGCGGCGAGTATGGGCGCTTTCTTGCTGACAGGTGGCGCAAAGGGCAAACGTCTGTCGTTGCCCCATACCCGCATCATGATTCACCAGCCTCTAGGCGGCGCACAGGGACAAGCAACTGATATCGAGATTCAAGCTAAGGAAATTTTGTATCACAAAAATCGCCTTAATGAATTGATGGCTTTCCATACTGGACAACCGATTGAGCGCATTGCTGAAGATACCGATCGCGATTTCTTCATGGCTCCCAACGAAGCTAAAAATTATGGACTAATTGACGAAGTGGTTTCACAACGTCCCAAATTTGAAGTCGCAGCATAATGTCTTCATAAGAAGGCTCAATGAGTGAGCCTCCAAAAAGCCGATTTTAGAGCTTTCCGCGCCGTAGGCACGGAAAGCCCTAAAATCGGTTTTATTGTTGTGTGTGGAGTGGAAATCATGAAATTGTTTGGTACTGATGGCATTCGTGGTCATGTCGGTGATTTTTTGACGGCAAATTTAGCCCTAGAGGTGGGCATTAGTGCAGGTAAGATTTTAAAGGAACGAGTTGGGTTGGCTGAGCATAGTTCAAATGTAATTGCGATCGGGCAGGACTCGCGCACATCGGGCGATATGCTCTCTTCAGCAATCTCGGCGGGACTGACGGCGGCAGGATGGGATGTGTGGCACATTGGGCTATGTCCTACGCCAGCAGTTGCCTACTTGACCGCAAACTCCCCAGAAATATTTGGCGGTGTGATGATTTCCGCCAGCCACAATCCTCCTGAAGATAACGGGATTAAGTTCTTCGGGGCTTGTGGGACTAAGCTGAGCGGTGAGACACAGCAGGCGATCGAGTCGTTATTAGAATCACGAATTCATGCTGATTTAGTTAATTCTTCAACTGACTGGGGCAAGTACCACGAAAAAGCTCATCTAATTTCTGACTATCAAGACTCATTACAAAACTCGATCGCCACCGATTTAAGTGGTTTAAAAATTGTCCTCGACCTCGCCCACGGTTCGGCAACTCGCGTATCTCTGGAAGTATTCCGTAATTTGGGCGCAGAAGTAATTGGCTTGCACCAAGAGCCTGATGGCGATCGCATTAATGTCAATTGCGGCTCTACCCATCTAGAACCTCTCCGCTTAGCTGTTAAGGAACATAAAGCCGACATGGGCTTTGCCTTTGATGGGGATGCCGATCGCGTCCTTGCTGTGGATAGTCATGGTCGAGTGGTCGATGGTGATTACATCCTGTACCTTTGGGGTCAGGAACTGATGGAAAAGAACCAACTTCCCAACAACGAAATCATCACGACCGTGATGGCAAATCTCGGCTTTGAAAGGGCATGGCAAAAGCTCGGTGGTAACTTTGTGCGGACACCCGTGGGCGATCAATATGTCCATGCAGAAATGGTGCGATCGGGCGCAATGCTCGGCGGTGAGCAGTCAGGTCATGTTCTCTGTCGCCATTATGCGGTAAGTGGTGATGGTTTGCTGGCGGCGCTCCATCTAGCAGCCCTAGCCAAGCAAAAAGCTCCCCTCGCCGAACTAATGGATCAGAGCTTCCATCCCTATCCCCAACTCCTCAAAAATGTACGAGTTGAAGATCGCGAAGTGCGCCGCAGTTGGCAAACGTGCGATGCTTTAGTGCAAGCGATCGCTCTAGCGGAACAAGATTTAGGCGATCGCGGACGAATTTTGGTCAGGGCTTCAGGGACAGAGCCATTAATGCGAGTAATGGTTGAGGCGGCGACTTTGGATTTGGCGACTCATTGGACTAATAGTTTAACGAAGTTGATTGAAAAGCAGTTTTGTTAACGTAGATCTGCGCCCTCATCCCCTTCTCCCAGAACAGGAGAAGGGGAGCAAAACCCAATCATTTTCTTGTTCCCCTCTCCTGCGGGAGAGGGGCTAGGGGTGAGGGCTTTAGGAAATTATGCGCGTACTAGGTAAAAGCAATGAGCATCGGCGCAAAGCGCCGATGCTCATTGCTTGGGCAGATGCAAACAAGATGGATAGGTAGCGCCGTAAAAAATTTGTTGAGTTGCTTCTACAAAGTCACTGACTGCTGCCTCAGATGGTAACTTCTGAGTATTGCTATGGCTCTCAATTAGCGGAAATGCCGAACTAGCGATCGCCACGCCAATGCGATGCCCTCGGGCAAAATTTTGACAGGTTGCCCGTAGCTTAATTCGATACTCATTGACGATATCAGGTTCTATCCATTCAGGCTCAGTCCATGAATTACGGAACTTTGCCCGCAAAACTCCCATTGACACCAACATTTGCTTACCATCAGGATAGATATCCAGTAGCTTAATCACCCAGTCGGTATCGGGAGCCGTAGTCGCGGCATAGAGTGTAAATTCAGGAATCCCCGCGATCGCTAAATCCTGCTCTAGTTCATTGCTCTGATACACCAATACATCCCAACGCTGATGCACTGATCGCTGATCGTAAAATCCATAGGCTGTGGTGGGATTGGGATTGCGTGGGTCATAGACATAGATATCGGGTAAATGGCGATCGGTGATGGGGATTTGAGCCTGTAAATTGTGTTGGGGATGCAGATAGAGGTTATGGATAGTTGCATCTTTGGGGAAATCTGGTAAGTCTAGCCAGATATTTTCACCCATCAAAAACATCTGTACGGGAGTGCGATCGCAAATTCCGTTATCTTTTTCCTTTAACCAAAAATCAAACCAATCAATCTGCAATTGATCAATGTGCGAAACTGCATTGGCTCCAAAATCGATCTCGCCAACTTTAGGCAACCAAGGCAAATGCTGCCAAGGTGCAACTACTAAGTGCTGGGGTTTGGAAGTTGCGAGCCGCGCTTGTTGATAGGTATTGATTGTCGCCTCAATAAATAGATCCGCCCATCCCGCAATATGCAGGGCTGGCAAATCAAAGTTTTCAAAATAACTAAGAGGATTTAGCGATCGCCAGTATTGATCATCAGCCTTTGAGTTCTCAATCCAATCAAAGAAAAATTGACCGAACGATGCTCCCCATGCTTCACTTTTAAATAGTTCAATTTCGTTTAATGGAGCTTTATTTAACCATTGCGAAATTTGCTTTTGGGCTTCAAAAAGATTAGTGGACTGAGGTTCTTTTTTCAAATACCAAGCGCGATTTTGAGCTAATTGCAGCGACCAACCTAAAACAAAGTCCCAGCAAACCGCCCCACCAAAATAAAACCATCCATGATAGAAGTCGGCAGTTGCCATCGCGGGACAGATGGTGACTAACCCTTGAGGCTGCTGCACCGCCGCCTGAAATTGGGTAATCCCTTGATAAGAAAAACCATACATTCCCACCTTGCCACTACTGCCTTCTAACTCCTTGGCGCACCATTCCACTGTGTCAACACCATCATCATATTCATGACGAAATGGATAGAACTCTCCTTCCGCAGTACCACAGCCGCGCACATCCTGAATGACGACAATATAGCCTTGGCTAGCATACCAACTAGGATGAGCGTAAGTACAACTAGAGGCGATCGCCCGACCATAGGGCAGTCGCATCAGTAATACGGGCAGAGGTACATCTACGTTTTTAGGACGATAAATGTCAGCAGTCAAATTGATGCGATCGCGCATTGGTATTTTGACTTGGCGCTGCACATTGACCGTCGAGTGGGAAGAAGTTAGTTTAGGCGGCATCGCTTTATACTGATTCTTGCCAATCTGGGAAAACTTTTCTAATCTCAATGAGAAGATCATCAAGCTCTTCTAAGGCTTGAATGATATCAATACTGAGAGTACCTAAATTGTCCTTGAGAGACAACTGCACTAATAGTTCACGCTTGCTGGCGATCGCGACAAATCTTGCTTTTAGCGATTCTGGAGTGGACATATTAAAGGTTCTGTAGGTTTGATTTGAGAATTAATAGAAATTTTTTTAAAAGTGCGGCTTCGCCGCGTTTTTAAAAAAATTTCTAGGTTTTAATTAAGCGCAAAGTGCTGTAATCAATCCTTTTCATCATACTTTATAAGTAGCTAGGCATAAGTAACCTAAAAACCTAGAAAGCTGTACTGCCCGCTACGCGGGCAGTACAGCTTCTGGTTTTAGGTTTTAATCATAGTGAGCTACTTAGCAATTGCTGATCAAGCGTTTTATGTTTGCAAAGCGCTGAGAACTGCTGACACATCATTGTTCAAAATTGCATTTACATCTAAACGCAAGCCTGTAAACTCTCTGCTACAGATAATTCCTGAGTCATCAGGCTCTAGCTGATTATATTTGCCATTTTCTAAAATAAACCAATCAATTTGACGGTCTAATGTCCGCCAGACAATATATTCTTTTACGCCATTGAGTTCATATATCCGCTTTTTGCTGTGCAGGTCATAGGAGACGGTACTGGCGGCAATTTCGGCAATTAGTTCAGGTGCGCCTGAAATATAACCATCCTCATCTATTCTGGCATTGCCATCGACACGGAACAGCACAGCATCAGGTTGAGGTTCATTGTCATCATCAAGGCGTACCGTTGGCTCGATACCAACTTCTAGCCCTGCGACCATTGATTGATAAGTGACTAACCAGCCAATGATTTGGCTATGGGGTTTGCCATGAGATGTAAAGCGGAGAGGAGATGCCACGTGTACGATGCCTTCGATGAGTTCAGCTTTTTTAATGTTGGATGCGGTGTAACGCCGTTCAAATTCTGCGCGATTAAGGCGATCGCCATTTTCGAGGATGGTTAGCAATGAGGGAGGCTTAGCAATAACCATAGGTATCAAAGGTTGTACTTTTAAATATTCTAGCTACAAACCAAAAAAATGAAAGCGTTGCGAAGCAACGCTTTCATTTTTTAGATAGTTACAGCGCTTTGCGCTGTAACTATCTAAAAAAGCGTTAACTGTTGGGGTGGTGGCGGGAGGTCATCCCAAGGCAAAGTCGGTACGGGCATATTTGCCTTTTCCAGCATATTTTGAAAATATTTAAGATTGTGAGGAGATCGCTCTTCCACAGGACAATGCATAAAAAAATAAACCTCTGTACCGCTTGCCAGCCAATTGCTTAACAAAATTCGCCATTCCTGCCAAAACTTTAGATTGAGGTCGCGCTCAGGATGGCTCACAAAACGGACAATGCTGAAAGGAGCCGTCACGATAGGCTGCACAGGCAAATTGGGTTTGCGCCGTTCTTGAGCAACTTCTGCTTGTATTCCAGTTTCGGCAAAATCACTGTCATCACCAGATGGCAAATTATAAATTGGGCGCGAGTCCAACAAAACTCGCCCGATATCAAGACTTTTTAATAGTTCATTCAGGCGATCGCCATGATCTTCTTGAAACCAATCTTGATGGCGTACTTCTAGGGCAATCTGAAAATTTTGAGATAGTAGATGGGTTAGGAAATTTTCTAAATCAGAGAAATTGGCGGGGGAATAACTGGGCGGCAGTTGCACAAATGAAACTCCTAAGCGATCGCCAAAACTAGACATCAAATCTAAAAACTGTATGGCTTGCTCAAGGTGGGGCGATAACAAACCTCGATGTGTAAAGTGCTTGGGGAATTTGGGACAAAATCGAAAATTGGCGGGAGTTTCCTTAGCCCATCTCTCAACCGTATCGCGATCGGGGATCACATAAAAGGTGGAGTTAACCTCCACAGTGATCAGGCGATCGCTATAAAGCCCCAAAAAATCATTGGCGCGACTACCCCTAGGATAAAAGTCACCCACCCAATTTTTGTAAGCCCAAACCGCGCAACCCAAATAAAATTGAGAACTCATGTTCTAAAACCCTGTAATCAAAC
>MNZA01000218.1:0-2028 GCA_001873375.1 Oscillatoriales cyanobacterium CG2_30_44_21 | reverse complement strand
TGTTTAATTACAGGGTCACGCCACGCCGCTACTTGTCTACTTGTATCGATTAAAAAGCAAAGGAGCGCATTGCGCTCCTTTGCTTTTTGATTAATTTTATTTGATTTGGCTAAGTAACTGTTTAATAGTTTTGATTAGTTCAGGTGGATGATAGGGCTTAGTCAAGTAAGCATCTGCCCCTTGCTTCATACCCCAATATTTGTCAAATTCTTGACTCTTAGTAGTACACATAATCACAGGTACATCTTTTGTAGAGGCATTATTTTTAATCCAACGACATAACTCATATCCATTCATTTGTGGCATAACTACGTCAGTCACTACTAAATCTGGCGTTATATCTTTAAGCTTATCTACCGCCTCAGCGCCGTTAGTTGCTTCGATAACTTCCATGCCATTTTGTTTTAAATGTGCGGAAACCATTTCCAACACCATCGGACTATCGTCCACTACGAGGACTCTTACCATAACTGCCTTCCTGCTTCTCCAGTTGTGCGTCAGCGTTAACCACTATTTATATACTGTTTCCCTCGGGAAACTAATTTAGTTTAGGTGGTTAATCGCTAACACAATCATAAAATTTTCAAACCTTACATCATGATATAAGGTAATGAATGTAACTCTATTAACTTTATCTATCCTAAGTCAACATCTTTACAAAAGCATCAACTCAATCTTAATTAATCAATACAGCACTTTGCGCTTGATTGAAACCCAGAGAAATATCTGAAAGCGCGGCTCCATTGCGCTTTCAGATATTTCTCTGGGCTACTCATAGCTTCAATAGGCTATATTCTGACGTTAGATGACAGTATATCAGAATGCATCTTGGTTGAAGCTCTATGGCAATGGTTACAGTTGACGGTTTAAGCAAAACCTATGAAATTGCGGTTAAAGAGGCTGGGCTAGCTGGCACAATCAAGCACTTCTGGCATCGCCAATATCGATCTGTGACCGCAGTTAAAGATATTTCCTTTGCGATCGCCTCTGGGGAAATGGTCGGCTTCTTGGGTGCAAATGGTGCTGGCAAAACCACAACCCTGAAAATGCTCACAGGATTGATCTATCCTTCATCGGGACAGATTCAGGTGGCGGGACATATCCCCTTTCGCCGCGATGCCAATTTTTTGCAAAAGATTACCCTAGTCATGGGGCAGAAGCAGCAGCTTATCTGGGATTTACCAGCTTTGGACTCCTTGAGAATGAACGCGGCTGTCTATGACATTCCCGATCGCATTTTTAAGTCGCGGCTGGGTGAGTTGACCGAGATGTTATCGCTGGAAGGAAAACTGACACAGCCGATGCGAAAGCTCTCCCTAGGAGAAAGGATGAAAGCGGAGTTGATGGCGGCGCTCTTGCATCAACCTCAAGTTTTATTTTTAGATGAACCAACCTTGGGCTTAGATGTAAATGCTCAGGCAAATGTGCGGGAGTTTTTGCGCGATTATAACCAACGCTATCAAGCGACAATTTTGATCACTAGTCATTACATGGCGGATATTACGGCGCTCTGTAAGCGAGTGCTGTTAATTCATCAGGGTGGATTAATTTATGATGGCAGTCTGGATGGCTTGCAAAATAACTTTGCCCCTTATCGCGAGGTGCGCGTTGATCTGGCACAACCAATTACCGATCGCGAAGCTTTGCAGAAGTATGGTCAAATTCGCAATATCGATGGTCAAGCGGTCAGTTTTTCGGTACCAAGGGAAGATTTAACTAGAGTGGTTTCGCAGATGTTGACTGAACTAGAAGTTATTGATCTGTCTATCAATGAACCTGCGATCGAAGAAATAATTGGTCAAGTATTTCGCGATGGTAGCGTTTTGGCATTGCCTAATTAAGCGCCATGTAAGGGCAATTCATGAATTGCCATTATATCAATTCACAAAAGTGTGACTACACTTTTGTGAATTGAAAACCAAGCCCAGTATGGGTTTTTAAATAAAGAAATGGCTACGCCATTTCTTTATTTGGTATTACATGGCGTTGCGGGTGTTAGGACAAACCAAAATCCAAGAAGCGATTAGC
>MNZA01000258.1 GCA_001873375.1 Oscillatoriales cyanobacterium CG2_30_44_21 | reverse complement strand
GGCGCTCCGCGCCGCTTCCCAAAATTTCTCTGTACTACTCAAAGCCTCAATAGGCTGTAATTGAGATAATCTACAAGGTTAGCGTGTACTTTTTTATGAATGATTGGGCGATCGCGTTTTTTTGAGGGGATGATTGGACGATCATGTCTAGTAAATCTCAAGGCAGTCTATATTTACAGCATCTTCCAACCCTTGAATCACTTCACTCCCAAACCTTAATATTTGTTCGACCTGAATCGTTGGCACATTTCCACAGCGTAACCAAGTCACCTTTGGCGGCGAACCATACAAACGACTTCTCTCTGCAAAATCTGCATCTTGAGTCACGATATATAGATCATTGATCTTAGCAAACTCCCATATCTCAGTATCAGTTTTATCATCTAAATCATGAAACTGAACATGGCTACAATCAGGAAAAATATCTGCTAATTTTCCTGCCAACTTACGACTCAAATTTTGATCAAACATCAACCTCACGCAGCACCCACAAAAGCCATCAATCTATGTTCTCTATCCGCAGCAAACTCTAAACAAGCCCTAATATCCTGCTCTGTCAATTCTGGAAAGTCATCTAAAATTTCTGTATGAGACATCCCCGATGCTAACCACCCTAAAACATCATACACAGTAATACGCATCCGCCTAATGCAAGGCTTCCCACCGCGCTTATCTGGCTCAGTTGTGATGATGCTTCGATAGTTCATATTTGCGTACAATCACGCTTCTCAAGCTTAGCATAAGAGCTATTTTATTTGAGTAATTGGGCGATCGCGTTTTGGGTAAGGGAATAGTTGGGCGATCGCATTGATAAATCGATAGCGTGTATAGTGAACAGTGGTAGAGATTTAAAAACAATAATGAGCTTTGTTTTTGCAGATTTATTTGCCGGTATTGGAGGGTTTAGGATTGCTTTAGAGAGCATAGGTGGCGAATGTGCATTTTCTTCTGAGTGGGATAAATATGCACAGATGACATACAAAGCTAATTTTGGCGATGTTCCACTTGGAGATATTACCCAGATTGAACCATCTTCAATTCCAGATATTGATATATTAACTGCTGGGTTCCCCTGTCAGCCATTTAGTTCAATTGGCAAACGCGAAGGATTTGAACATCCAACACAAGGAACTTTGTTTTATGACGTAGTTAAAATTTTAAAAGAGAAAAAGCCTAAAGCTTTTATTCTAGAAAATGTTGAAGGACTAGTAACCCATGATAGCGGGAAAACTCTAAAAATCATATTAGATACTTTATCTGTATCCATAAATGGACAATATCTTTTTCTTAGCCAACCTGATGTTAGATATCATGTTTTTTGGAGTATTTTAGATGCCAAAGACTATGGCGTTCCACAGGTTAGGAAAAGAATATTTATAGTAGGTATATCTGAAGATGTTTCCAGAGATGTACCTAGTTTTACGTTTCCTTCACCTAATAAAAACAAAGAATATATAGGCTCGTATGTAGAAGAAAATATAATGGGTTATTCAATATCTAAGCACTTACAAGATTCATACTTGTTTAAACTAGATTGAATCGGCGATCGCGTTTTTTGATGGGTGAGTGAGCGATCATGTTTTTTGAGGGGATGAGTTGGCGATCGCATTTAAGGAGAAAACTTGTAAATATCCTTATCACCGAGTTAGCCGACTCAGTATCTGTATTTTCAGACGATTCTCTGAGTTTTAAGTCAGCGCAAAGCGATGTATGGGTTTTCAAACAAAGAAATGGCATAGCCATTTCTTTGTTTGGTAAGTAGTTAGGCGCAATTTCACATAATTGATTTTGGTAATAATAAGTTTTGTTCGATTTTTAGTCTGGTTGCTTGATTCAAGTAACAATCACTATCTAAACATTCGACTATCAGCTTATTTGCTTCGCAATACTGATGGAGCTTTAGCATTTGTTCATCAGAAAAATTCCAAACCTTGCCAATATTTTGATAGCGCATTGTCTGTTCTCTTAGCTCAGATATCCAATTTTGCCATTCTGCGTCTGTAGATTCGCGGTGAGGGCGTGATTCGATAAGCCTTTTTAACGACTCACTGAAGGACAAAGCTTGATAATCTTTTTGATTTTCTAGCACATACTCTAGGGCGAGACTGAGATCAAGCTCAAGATCAAGCCCGATGTTTTCTTCTTCATGCGTTTCCAATGAATGTGCTAAATCAAAAGCCAATTCTAGATTTAGATTGTGATTTTGACAAAGGTCAAGATCGAGAACCAGAGTCCGTGCCAATACATTAGCAGCATTCATAGGCGTACTTTGCGATAGCCCCCGACCAAGGGTTAGATAAAAAGCCCGTATTGATCGCATACTTCCATTGATTGAAATCGAACTAGCCTTCTGATTAACCCAATCCAAAAAACTCTGCAACTGTTCATCTTCAGCAAGGATCAGATTGCATTGACTCTGCATAAGTAATAACAATTCATCAGCAGTTCGCATCATACTTACCGCCAAACGCAAAACATCTTGCCATCGCTCTTCGCTAATCTTACTAGCTAAAAATAAGAGTGTTTGTTGATTACCATTGTAGATAAGTTCTCTGGCAGTTAAGTATTCCTGAAAAGTTAAATGGGAAAAAGAATAAATCCCTTTAGCTCTTTCCACAAATAAACCATGCTGGGATTCTATCGCTTTAATAATCGCCGCACTGTCGAGATGTAGCTCCTCTTCGTTAGTATTGGCTTTGGGCAAGTTGCGGATGTAATCAGTGATATAACGCTCCAAATCAACTTGCCTAAAAAAGTAATCCCCTTGATTAAAAGTTGTGTAAGCAACTTGAGCTAACAAATCTTCCTTTCTTTGCATAGAAAGATTTTTATATAGCTGATGGCGTTCAATATTTCGCTTAGCATCCCATTTTTTAAGTAATACATCTAGCCCTTCTCTGTAAAGTTCCGAACGATTTGTAGGAAAGTCTCCACATTCATCAAAAACTAAACAAAGTAATGTCAATAGTAAAGGATTGGTGGCTAGCTCTTGAATGGGGCGATTGGATTCTATCTTTTGTAAAAACAATTCGACATGGCGGGAATTTTCCGCAAACCAGCGTTTTGTAAAATGAGAAATTTGTAATGGCTGAAAGTTTGCTAGCTCAAATTCCGTAAACTTCTCAAAAATATATTCCTGCGCTCCTAAGCGACTAGTAATTATAAAACGGTTGTTGTAGTACTTCTCAGAAAAGCTTCTCAAGTCCTCCAGCACTCGATGCAAATCACTCTCTCGCACTTCGTCTAGTCCATCCCAAAATAGAATCGCTCTGCCATGAATTAGCAGTTGTTTAATTTCTAAAGGCTTCGCAATATCGTGGGAATGAAGATCTTCAATTACATAGTCCAGAATACTCGGCTGGGAATCCATACCTGCGTATTGGCGAAGGGTTACAAAAATTGGTACTAAGTCGCTAGAAAATTCGCCCTGAGAGCATTTAAGAGCCGTAAACTTCAATAAAGTCGTTTTCCCAGCCCCAGGTTTGCCAAGGAGCATGATCTTTTTGTTTCGGCTTAGGGCTTCAATGCTGGAAACTCGATTTTCATTAATCGCGATTCCTAAGCGATCGCCACTCTGATAAGTCGCCAGAAGCTCGGACATTCCTAAGCGGCGGCGACCAGTAATTTTTTCAAGTAAGTCTGTCCCTGTATAGATTTCTTCTAAATTAAGGGGATGCGACATATCCAGTACTCGCATCGTGGCACAGCGCTCTTGAATAATCTGCCGACTGCGATCGCGAATTTGTAATACTAATTCTTCATCGAAATGGTCGGGAAGGTTTGAAAAATTAGGAATGTAATTTACTGAAGATTTAGCTTCACTGGAATTATTAGCAAGATTGGCAGTGACCACAGTTTCGGCTTCCAGTTGATTTTGAATCGCATGAAACAGTCGATTATTTTTTCCAGGTCCTTTACCGCCAATATCAAATTTTCGATAGATCTCTCCCATGCGTTTACGATAGGCTTCTTCCGATATCTCTAAAAGATTGGCAACCTCTCGATCATCACGATTTTCACTAAATCGCAATAAAAAAACCCGTTCTTGGTCGGCAGAAAGTTGATGATTTTGCGCTAGCTTCGCAAGGAATTTCTGAGGAAACATACACACTTCAAAGTTGAGTAGTCAAGCAATCTGATTTCTTTAACTTACCATTACTCAAACCCCAGAGAAATTTTTGAAGGCGCGGCGGAGCTGCGCCTTCAAAAATTTCTCTGGGCGCTACGCTCAAGAACCAATAAAAAACTTAAAACGTTGCGAAGCAACGTTTTAAGTTTTTTATTGGTTTGTCCGAATATGCAATCTTTGCACACACCAACGATCTATGTCGGTCAGTAGCCGATCGCCTATTTCCCAAGGCAGTAAATGTGCCGTATCTAGATAGCTGATAAACTCACAATCTGCTAACAAATTAGCTGTCTCCACACTCGCCGCGGTCGTGATGTGGCGATCGCCCTCGGCGGCGAGCATCAAGCAGGGAATTTTAATCTTAGACAAGTCTATAGTCCGATCATATCCTTGCCTAAGAGCCTGCAATAGCGCCTGTTGAGCATAGCGAGAAGTCTGCAAATAGGCTTTGGCTCCAGTCGTTGAGATGCGATCATAAGCAGTCGCAATATGCTGTTGAATCAAGTATTTAATTAGAGAATGTCGCCCAAACCAATTAATATGCCAGCCCTGCTTGGCGAGAAACTTAGGTAACAGGCGGTGTAGACCAACTGCGATCAAGAGATTTGCATATTCCCATATTGATATTTTCGGTAAGTTGCTACGAGGCTTTGCGGCTGTAGCAATCAAAACTAAACCCACAATATTCGGTAGAACTATTTTCTCTCCACGATCGCCCTCCAATCTTCGATCTGCGATCGCCATTAAAGCTAGCTCCATAGCCATGATCCCGCCCAATGACCACCCCAAAAGCAAGTAGTCAGTCTGGCAATCTTGAGAAATGTCAATCAACAAGTTCCACAGATCATTTATATGATCTGACATTTGAAATGCTGCTGACACCTGATTACGTCCATAGCCGCGCAAATCAGGCGCGATCGCCTCAATACCCAGACCCTGAAAATGCTCAACAAACATTTGCATCGCCTCGCCGTTACCTGGATGCCCGTGGAGACAGACTACTTTTAGACATCGTTCGCCCATAAACATTTTTGAAACTCACAAAATAATCATAGGGCGCAACAAAGATGCCCCCCACCCAAGAAGAACATTTACAGCCATTTGCAATCAAACAAACCAGAAGAATAATTTTGAGAGTGTTGCTTCGTAGCACTCTCAAAATTATTCTTGGTTTAGATTTGATCGTAAACCTGAGCATAAAGCACCGTCAGCCCGCAAAACATCTAGAAATTTGACTCACAAAATATCCCCTAAGTTGCTTTTCAATCGCGACTCTCTAAGTTAAAGTTGGCATATTGTATCTAGGACAACCAATCAAAATTGCTCCTAGTTGATACGATTTAAACTGAGATCAAGTTGGTAGGATTTATTCTGAGATAGCCTGTTTTTATCATAATCTGTTGACATAATTCTTTGTTAAAACGCCGCTCAGTTAAAAAAACATGATTGCTATGACAGGTTCCTTGCCTAACACAGACCTTGTGTCTAACAATTTAGCAGATGGACAGGTAGTGAGGAATGCCACATTACATATCCTTTTAGCCGCCATGCGCGTCATGAGTCGTTCTACTGGAGTCCTCCAAGTAGAAACAAAATCTCATCGATGGAAGTTATTACTAGCCAATGGGGGGGTAGTGCTAGCCGAAGAAGAAGGGCAAGTTATACCAACGCTAGTTCGCAAATATAGCAATAGGGGACTTAACTTCTCTCGTCTACCCACATGGGAGCAGCGGCAAGCCAATCGCCCCTACTGTTACCCTTTTGTCACTAATGTATATCGCAAGCATCCTGACATCACCAAAGAAGTAATCAAGGAGGTTGTTCTTGAAAACTTTCTAGCTCTGCACCTAGAGGATAATTTTTCGTTTGTCTGGCATCCCGCCAATGATTTAAAGGTGGATTTTCCTGCCCTGCAACTCTCTGCTCTTGAAAACTCCATCGCCAATGAAGTCAGACAGTGGCAAAAATTTGAGTGCGTAAAACATCCTTACCAATTGGTACAGTTACTTGATGCCGCCAACTTGCTCGCTAGGGTAGGAAATGATAACTTCCCCCTATTTGCAAAAGTAACCACTGGGCAAGATCGTATTTGCGCGATCGCCGATACATTTAAGCAGCCAATTTATCGAACTGCCCTACTATTAGATAAATTAGCTCAAAAAAGTATTGTTTCCATAAATGCTCTAGAAGAGCGGAAGCCAGAGATAGACATTGCCGCCCCCATAACTACCCCTGCGGCTGCCAAAGAGGAACCAAGAGTCTACATTGTTGATGACTCAACGGTACTACTACAGCAAATGCAGCGGTTGCTAAGCGGCTGGGGATATCAAGTTGACTTCACAGAAAATGCTGAAGAAGCAACGGACAAAATCTTGGAATACAAGCCAATGGTTGTTTTTATCGACATTAATATGCCAGGGCTAAATGGCTTTGATTTGATTAAGCAAATTCGGCGTCAACGCGACTTGGCTTCGCTGTCTCTAGTTCTTGTCACCGCTGAAAACAGTATGACCAATAACTTTAGGGCGAGATGGGCAAATTGTCGGTTCCTCGCAAAGCCCAGATCATCCTCTGACACTCCAAAATTTCGTGACGAGTTACGAAATTTGTTAAGAGAAGTTGCGCCGTTATCGACTGATACATTAGTTTAAAAAAGTTTGGGTATTATCTAAGTAATATGGCTCAATTTTTTTGATACATAAATAATCAAAGTATTTTTAAATAATTAGAAATGCCTCTTAGAAATGCTTCAATGATGTTAAAGGTATAAAAATATGAGTGAACGTTTCTTAATAATCGATGATTCAGCAACACAAAGGCACTTGTTAAGTTCCTTGCTACAAGAAATCGGTCACACCGTTGATATTTGTGAGTCTTCCGCAGGAGCGCTTGATAAAATTGTTGGCAATCAATATGCCGCCGTGTTTCTGGATATTGTCTTGCCCGATCAAGATGGTTATAAATTTTTAAGAGAATTGAGATCCCATAGCAAATCTGCTAATCAATATGTGATTTTATGCTCTACCAAAAGCACTAGGTTGGAAATCGACTATGGCATCAAAAGAGCAAAAGCCAATGATTACTTGACTAAGCCTTTTACTCGCGAGACGCTTACGGCAGTGTTGGAAAAACTCCCACAGCAGGTTACATGATCCTTCCCGAAGAAATGCACAAAATCACTCCCCATAATCGCTACATTGTGGCTAAGTCAGGGGAAAGAACTATTACTTTCCCTGACGTATTAGTATCTGAGATTATGATTATTGAGCGTACTTCGATACTTCCTTTACCATTTTATAAACCCGCAATTATTGGCGTAATTCATCATCAGGCAAACATTATACCTTTGTTGCTATTGCAGTTGATTTTAGGAGAGCAAAAAGCTTTATTAACTGAGTCTCTAACCTTGATCAGATTGAGTGGAGTTGTCAATGATCTAAATACTCAACTAGGAGATAAACATTTAGCAGGAATTGGGGTGGTAATTGATCGGGTGGTAGGTAGTTTAACGATCGCTGAGTATCAGGAAATACAGAGTAATCGTTTTGATCAATCTCACGGCAAGAATGAATCTACTAATAATTCTGATGTTTCCCACGATTTGCCAAACAATTTATCAAAAAAGGTAAATCAAACAGTAGCGAATATTGGGGAGAGCGAGTATACTCCCATTGAAATTGTCTTATCAACTATGCTCACTGATGTTTGGCAACCACAGCGTTGGCAAACATCTAAGTAATCTCATTAATTAATTTATACCAAACAAAGAAATAGCTTAGCCATTTCTTTGTTTGAAAGCCATACTAGATAAGGTTTTCAATTAATAAAACTGCAGCCTCACTTTTATTAATTGGTATTATTAAGAGAGATTATGGTATAGGATGATTATCATAAAAATATCCGATTCTTTCCCTATAGCGAAGGCATATGGCAAGCACCTCTAATCAAAATCAGCAAGCAACTTCCTTGGGTAAAAACAATAGATCGTCATCTGCGCGATCGCCCAAATCGCCAGAAAATAATCCAAAATCGAGACAGTCCAAAAGCTCAATGGGTTTGGGGTTGATTTTAATTGCGATTAGTACTTCGCTAGTTGGTCTGGGCGGCTTGGGATATTTTATTTATCAAGAATTATTAAGTAGCTCCAAACGGGAGATGGACACTTTGGCGGCGGCTAAGTCCAGCCAGATCGAGTCCAAGGTGGCTAGCATTCAAAAGTCTGTTGATACTGTCGCTAGTCGGGCGATCGCGTTGCCGAAATCGAGAACTGCGGCAATGTACCAAAAGCTCTTGGTTGAATCTCTACAAAGTTCTGAACCAAGTGCGGCGATGGCAATATCTGCCAATGGCAACCTGCTAGCCCCCAACTCCAAACCTTTTACAACCTATGTCCTTAAAGATCAGTCAGGTCTAAACCCAGAACCGAAAGCTCAGAAGCTACCTGCACCCAACGATACCTTACTAGCAACTACGCTTACTGATGTCCAAAAGTTGCCTTGGTACAAGCCTGCCTTAGATGGTAATTCAGTTTGGACTGACCCCTACGATTCTTTTGGTCAAAATATAGTCACTTACAGCGCGGCAATTAACGAGAATAATAAGCCCGTAGGTGTGGTCAGTAGCGATGTTGTTGTTAGCTCATTGCTTGCTGATGCGGGAGCAGACAAAATTGGATTTGTGGTGGTGAGTGCTGGTGGCAAATTAATTGCTAGTTCTGACTCATTTCAATTAGCGCAGGCGCAAAACTCCGCGATCGCCACATCTCTCAATACCCTTTTGCAGCAGGCTACTAGCCAACCGAGCGGAATTACCCAAACCGCAGGCAATCTCTGGGCTTACCGCCAAATTGCGGGTAGTAACTGGATCGTGGCAACTTATGTGCCTGAGCAGGAAATTATTAGTAAATTGGTGATGCCTCTGGGGGTAGTGGCGCTCGGACTTAGTTCGATTCTGGTAATTGCAATTCTTGGCTTTACCAATTCCCTCAAGAAGCGCCTTCAGCCTATCACTGAGGAATGTGAACGATTTTTGGCTCAACAAGGTAACACTTCTGTAGCGTCAGGTAAAGACGATATTGAGAACCTAAGTATTTCTCTAAAAACAACCTTACAGCAAGTAAAACACAACGAAATTCGCTTGCGTAACGAATTTACTCAAGTATCCGCAACCACTGATGCTTCATCATCGCAAGCTCAACAGCAGATGCAACAAAGTTTTGCAGAAAACGAGTTGATTGAAGCCGAGGTAGGTGATTTGTTAGATGTCGTTTCTTCGATGGAAGAAGGGGATTTAACTATCGAAGCGCAGGTAAATGACCGTGCTACAGGTTTAGTTGCCGATACCCTCAATCGCCTCCGTGAAAAACTGGTGGAAATTATTTCCAGCGTATTGGGGACAGCGCAACAGGTAGCTAAGGGAGCCTCTGACCTTGAAGAACTTGCCAGAACCGTGGTGTTAAACACGGCGGAACAGGCGCAGTCGGTTGCCCAAGGACAAGCTCTCACTGAGCAGGTGGCGATGATTGCTCAGCGATCAGCTTCTCAGGTTGGAGTGGCTAACCGTTCTTTGCAAGAAGTTCGTGAAACTGTTGCGTCTGGACAGACCGCAATTGACACGCTCACCGACAGTATCAGTGTCTTGCAGTCTGGTTCGGCGCAAATCGTGCAAAGGATTAAGACTCTCGGCGAATTTGTGGGTCTAGCCGAACAGTTTGTGCAAGATCAAGGTCAAATTGCTTCATTGACACAGGTACTGGCTCTGAATGCCACCCTAGTTGCGGCAAGAGCGGCGGAACAAAAAGACCCCAAGCAGTTTGCTAGCGTGGCTCGCGAATTTGAGTCGATCGCAGGACAGGTTAATGAACTCGCAACTCAGACCAATGAAGGTTTGACCATTTTGCAGCAGAGAACTTCCCAAATCCAAACCGTGGTAACGGCGATCGATTCAGAAGTGCAAAGTTTGAGCGGATTGGTATCGGGATTTACAACGGGGGTCGAGTCATCCCAAGCTGCTTTCCAAAATATCCAGACCGTGACGGAAGGGGTTGTGCAAATTGGGCAAACAATTACCGAATCCAGTACCGAGATCGCTGAGGCTGCTGGTTCCACCGCAACTTACATTAGCGAAATCGCTCAGTTAGCCGAACGCACTGCCATCTTGACGCGATCGGCACGGCAACAAGCTGAACAAATGGGTAATCAAGCCCAGCAGTTGCTTCAAGGGATTCAATTTTTCCGACTTCCTGAAAGTAGTTATGTCCTTGTTGCTGCCACCGCCTCGCTGCCGACCGCCGATGTGAATCTAGCTGTCGATGAGCAAATAGTCCAACCTGATGTGGTCAAGCAGTCCTTTGATTATCAGTCGTACTCAGACAGTAACGCCAATGAAGGTGCTGACATCAGCCTCATTGTTGTTCCCACTCTTGCAGTAGCCGCAGCTTCAACTCCGAGTGTATTTCAGCAGAATGATCTACCTGAAGCCATTCCTTCTGACATTGCCGAAGATTCTGTAATTACTGATGAGATTAATGATTCCGATGACTATCTTTTAGAGCCTGATTATGAAAGTCTGGAAGATTTATCGATTGATTATGAATCTAACTTGAATGCTGATTTGGCGACACAAGATGATCAAGTCTTGAGTTTTATGGACGATTTGGAACCTATCGATGAGTTTGGTGAAGATTCTAATGATCTGTATGTGTTGGATGATCCAGCCGAGATTCGGGATATCGAAATCGAGCAGACTTCCCAAGTTCAAGATGATGCCTATTCTGGGATTACCGATATTACGATGATTGAAGAATCATTGTTTGCTGATCTAAAACAGGAGGTATATCAAGATAGCTATGATGCCGATTATTATTTGGATGATCTAGCTGAAGAGGACACTTCTCTCAAGAATCCATTGGATGGTGTGGATGAGATGGCTATATCTGAGGCTGCTACTGACCCATTGATCTTGTCAGCTACTGATTCTTTTATGGAAGATACAACTTTTGGAACTCCATCGCCCTTGTCCGATGAAACCTTGGCTAATTTACCGACCAATGTAGACTTCAATATTCCCGATCTAGATGGTGATAATGATTTTGAAATTTCTAACAATATGGTCGAGTCAACTTTGGATGAGTCGAATTCTTTCTTTGATTCTAGTTTTACAACTAGCTCTGAACAGATTGATCAAGTAGATATTGAATCTGCTTTTGGTGATTTTGCTGAACAAGATAATGTAGAAGCTGATCGCTATGTAATTGATGAAGAAATGTTTGCGCCTAGCTCTGCTGCGGATCTAGAAATTGACATTTCTGAGCAATTAAGTTCGCCAGAGTCTGAAGATTACAATAACTACATTGAAGATGAAGCGCTCAATGAGTCTTTGGAAGATACTTTTGGTGAGTCGTTGAATACTTCTTTCGATGATTCCTTTGGTGTGTCCTTTGATGAATCTCCCTTTGACAGAGCCTTTGATGAAGCTATTAATGATTATCAAAGTGATCCTTTTGGCGAAACTTCAGAGAACTTGACTAATGATGCTGTAGATGAAATTGCGACCGAATATCAGGATGTATTTACGGAACCAAGTCAATCAACACCTGCATCATTGGATAATGACTCCACAAGCAACGAGTCCACTGCATTTCCATCATTGTTTGATGTAGATATGTCTGACGACGACTTCGATTCTGACTATAGTATGGGCTTCAGTGAAGCCAGATCCGATGAGTTAGATGAAGAGGTTGAAGTGGTGGATCAAGACTTAGACTCGATCTGGCAGTCAGAAAGTTTTGATTCAGAATCTTTTGACGTAGCTCAAGAGCGATCGCCTGTTGATGATTTGGTGATGCCTGACTTTTCTATTACTGACGAGGATGCAGAATTAGCTGATATGTCCGATGATTTTGAGGCGATCGCCCCAGAAGATACCTTGACTGATGAAATGTTCAGTTTTGACTTGAGAGAAGAGGCTGATCCGCTCACCGATAAGCCATTTTTTGACATGGATTTGGGTGTAGAAGTTCAAGATGATTTAGATCAGAACGAGACAGCTAATCTATTTGATGAGGAGTTGCCTGACATTTTAGAGAACGTTCAAGAAGACACCACTGCTGCACAAAGTTTTGAGCAAATTGAAGACACTCCAGATTTAGCCAACGATAATGATCTGGTTGTGTTTGATCAGATTTCTGAATCTCAAGACTTTGATTTAGCGGCTGATTTGGCGGGGCTTGACGCATTGACTGATGAGCTTGAAGAGTCCGCTATTTTTGAAGTTGCCTCTGGTGATTTGGATTTGGAGCCAGCGTTGGGACTTGAGACTCCCGAAAACTTTGAGCAGAGTTTTGAACAAAATATTGTAGATGAGCTGAGTAGTCTCTATGGCATCGATTCTCTCGAAGAATTGGAAAACGAAGATACAGCTTCTCAACCTGATCTGGAGATGAATTGGCTAGATGAGACAACTGCGGCTAGTGGAACAGATGAGATGTTTGGGGATCTGTTGATTGACTATCCTTCTCTTGACCAGCCTAGCTTAGAGGTATCACCAGATTACAGCGTTGGCTTTGCTGACGAACTTTTGGATAGCTTGATGAGTGAGTCCGATCCGAGTAGCGACTTTTCCTTAGATATGTCGGATGGTTTGCTAGATTTGTCCGCCGAATCCGTTGATACTGCATATACCGATCCTTTTGCTAGCACCATTGGCGCGGCTGAACTTGAGGACAGTAAATTCAGTTTCGACTTTTCGGATTTTGAGAATCTTGATGATGAAGATGTCCAAGATAAGCCTAGCAAAGAACTTGTTGATGCTCGATCTGAAATTGATAGTTTCTTGTCAGAGACTTTTCTAGATCCTGAAGAGAAAAAATCTAAATAGAAGAAAAAGCGTTGCTGGGCAACGCTTTTTTTGTTGGCGGCAAAACTTATGTCGGTTTGCGCTGACTTGAAAATGGCGCGAAGCGCCATTTTCAAGTCAGCGCAAAGCGCTGTATGATCAAAGTCCCATAGCTTATAGAAAAAGTAATGCAAGATCAAGATACAAACTGGCAGTCCATACTCCTAATCTCAATTTTAGGAATTCTCGCGGTGATCAGTTTTAACTCATTTGTGATCATCAATCCTGGTGAAGCTGGAGTATTAAGCATATTGGGTAAAGCCAAGGATGGCGTGTTGCTAGAAGGGGTTCACTTTAAGCCGCCTGTGGTGTCACAGGTTGATGTTTATGACTTAACGGTGCAGAAGTTTGAAGTGCCTGCTCAAAGCTCGACTAAGGATTTGCAGCAACTTACAGCGAGCTTTGCGATTAACTTTAGGCTTGACCCTATTGAAGTGGTTACGATTCGCCGTAGTCAAGGTACTTTACAAAATATTGTGTCAAAGATTATTGCCCCGCAAACTCAGGAATCCTTTAAAGTGGCGGCGGCAAGACGGACAGTGGAAGAGGCTATTACTAAGCGTGATGAATTGAAGCAAGACTTTGATGAAGCTTTGAGCCAACGATTAAGCAAATACGGTATTATTGTTTTAGATACGAGTGTGGTCGATCTTAATTTTTCGACTGAATTTTCTAAGGCTGTTGAAGAGAAACAGATTGCCGAGCAACGCGCTCAGAGAGCTGTTTATATCGCTAGAGAAGCCGAACAAGAAGCTGAGGCAACTGTTAACCGTGCTAAGGGACAGGCTGAGGCTCAGAGGCTTTTGCGCGAAACTTTAACTTCGGAACTCTTGCAAAAACAAGCAATCGAGAAGTGGGATGGTAAGTTTCCCCAAGTTTTGGGTGGAAGTGGAGCAGTTCCTTTCCTTAATTTGGATATGGCTAAACAATAGATCGTAAACCCAAAAGCCGAATGGCGGCGCAATGCGCCGCCATTCGGCTTTTGGGTTTGGGCAGACAGCAATTAACGATAAACCCGAACCGCTATAGAATTATTAATTTAGAGATTTTTGAGACTTTTGAGCAGTGGAAATTTTATGTGTCAGTAATGGACATGGCGAAGACATTATCGCAACTCGCATTTGTGTGGAGTTGCAGAAATTAGGGTTTTCGGTTATTGCTTTACCGATGGTGGGTGTGGGCAATGCCTATGTCAAGGCAAATATTCCGATTGTGAAGGAGTTTACGCAAGCGATGCCATCGGGGGGCTTTGTGCGGATGGATAGTCGCCAACTCGTTCGTGATGTTCAAGGCGGATTGGTGGGACTAACGCGAAAGCAATTGGGCTTTGTGTGGAACTGGTCAAAGCAAAGACGGGGCCGAGGATTAGTTTTAGCAGTGGGTGATATTGTGCCTTTGTTATTGGCATGGCTACCTGCTCAATTTGGTGGTTGCAATTTTGCTTTTGTGGCGACGGCAAAATCGGAATATTACTGGCGCGATCGCAAAAATCCGTTACCCCATGTTAAAAAGCCCTTTGGTGGTTCGATATTTTTTCCTTGGGAACGGACTTTGATGAGTAGTCGCCATTGCCAAGCCGTATTTGTGCGGGACTTGCTGACTGCCGAGATTTCAAATCGTGATTTTAAATTGCCTGCGGTCTATCTGGGTAATCCGATGATGGATGGGCTAGCACCACAGGGGCTTAACTTTGGGATTGGTGAAGATGATTGGGTAGTAGCGATTTTAGCTGGTTCGCGATCGCCTGAAGCTTATCAAAATTGGTTGACTTTGATGCTTTGCGCTCAAGTTGTATCCCGCACGATTCCCCATAATGTGCATTTTTTAGCGGCGATCGCCCCTGACTTGGACATCGAAATTATTAGTCAAAGCATTATTCAAAAAGGGTGGGTGCGGGTTGATGAGACTACATTTAAGGTGCATTCGGCGCGGTTGATCTTGCTGCAAGATGGCTTTAGCGACTGTCTGCATCAATGCCATTTGGGGCTAGCCATGGCGGGAACTGCCACGGAGCAGCTAGTTGGTTTGGGCAAGCCCGTGATCACGATCGCGGGCGATGGTCCTCAGTTCACGCGCAAATTTGCGGAAGAACAGACGAATTTATTGGGTTGCTCTGTCAATTTGATTGATAAACCCGCTCAGGTTGCAGATGTACTGAGTTCCATTTTGCAAGATCCTGATTATTTCCAAGCAGTTAGCCGCAATGGTGCAGAGCGGATGGGACAAGCTGGCGCTTCTGTCAGAATTGCCAAGCATATTGCTAAAAGATAACAAGGTGTCTCGCGTAGCGATACACCTTGTTATGAGAATAAATCACTTAGAAACAATGTAATCTCAGCGCGATCGCTGACGTTGAAAAAGTCCACAGGAACTACGCCGTCGGTATGGCGACTGATGATGCTAAAACCCAACCTTGCCCTGCGATAGCTCAGCACTAGGGGGCTATTGGGCGCTAGTGGTTGGCGTAACCATTCATTAAAGCTAGAAACTTGATCCATGCGATCGCGCATCGCCTGAACTATTTTTGCGGAACGTTGATCGGGGAGGCTACGCGAAGCAAATACATAGGCTCTTTCTAATAATTTTTCACGCAGGTTTGGATTTAGCCAAGCGGAAATCACCATTTCTAGGGGCGTTTGGGGATTTTGACTCACTGCTGGTAACCCCTCGAGATCATTGGCGATCGCCTTAGCCAGTAGCAGAGCAGTGGGATGTTTGGTATTTTGCAGTTCCGTAACTGCATTCGGATTGCCATTCCACCAT
The DNA here is from genome assembly GCA_001873375.1 of Oscillatoriales cyanobacterium CG2_30_44_21. Taxonomy (GTDB): domain Bacteria; phylum Cyanobacteriota; class Cyanobacteriia; order Pseudanabaenales; family Pseudanabaenaceae; genus Pseudanabaena. Next base: position 3,748 of record MNZA01000258.1, on the reverse strand, counting down.
CGCAGGGCGGCGAGTCTTCGTGATTGATTGGGATCTTTGGCATAGACACTTTCAAGATTGGTGACTACTTGCGGATAAAGGGAGCCAAAAGTTGGATCTGCCCAGAGTGGACTGGTGATAAAAATGGGATCATTAATTACTTCTTTAGTGATCGCCGCGATCGCTTCCGACTGTTTGCCCTGACGCAAGAGACTAACTCCTAAGCCAAAGGATAGCGATCGCTTAATAGGGACTAATTCTAAACCGCGTCGAAAATAACTCTCTGCTTCCTGATTGGCGATCGCTGAGTTTTGGCGCAAGCTTAGCCAAGCTGCCGCATTGTAACCAGCTTCACTATTGGGATTAGCGGCGATCGCCTTTTTGATCCAAGCCAAGCCATCCTGTTGCCATGCAGGGGCGATCGCTAAATTGGGATAAGTAATCGCGAGATTGGCAAGATTCCAACCCAACTGATAGGAGTAATAAGGCTCCCAAGGCGTGAGTTGGTAAGCATTTTCAAGGCGCAACTTAAACTGATCCACTAAGGCGATCGCCTCTGGCAGTTCCTCTGGTTTATTCGATTCCAGCCCTGCTTGCGCCCTTGATAAGTAGATAAAGCCAACATTAGAAGCTTGCCAAGCGCGGTTTACGGGTATTAGCCATGCAATCGCCGCTCCTAGATAAATAGTGACGATGATCGCTAGCCATAGGCGTGGTTGTTTTTGATAGCCAAGGGTAATTAATTCATCTGTATATATTTGTCCGAGGTAAGTGAGGCTAGCCAAGATCACCACTAGGCTGCCGCTAATGGCAGGAATATCAAGCTGATAGTCCGTAATCGCCAGCATGGCGTAGCCCAACAAACTGCCAAATAGTCCGTAGGTAATTACTTGTTCCTGCGGATTGGCTTGCCATCGCGCTGACCTGTGCAGCTTAATAAATACGCTAAAAATTGCCACGACTAAAAATGCCGTAGTGATTAAAAAGCCGATTCCCAACTCCGCCCACAAATGCACAGGGGTACTGTGCAACTGATACAAAAGCTCCGCTTCGCGCCCCGCCCATTGGGGACGGTATTGCTGATACAGCATTACTGCCGATCCTGCCCCTGCCCCAAAGAGCCAATGGTCAAGCCCAATTCGCCAGCCCACATCTGCCGCGATCGCCCTAAATAGCAGCTCACCTGAACCTTGGGCGGGATTTGTGAAACTATTGGCTAGCGCCTCGAGCAATGCTCGCAGTCGATTATTTGCCGCAATCAAAAAACCTAATAAGGCGATCGCGCTGCCACTGCCCAGCACAATCAAGCGGCGACTCAACCGACTCCGCCATAGGGTGATCGCGATCGCATAGATCAGCATCGCGGTTAAGCCTAAAAACCCACCCCGCGAACTAGTCGTGTATAAGTCAATTAATCCTAAGGCGATCGCCGTGATCCAAAACTTTCGCCAATTTCCTGTTTGGGCGATCGCCAAACTCATAAAAATTGGTAAAACCAACATCAAAAATCCCGCCACATAGTTTTGATGCCCGATCGGAGCCCAGTTGCGGGATTGTAAATCTGAAAAATCGTAACTAAGATTTAAGCCCCACTGATTGAGCTTCGCCAAACTAGCTAATTGGGGCAACCATGTTTGCGTTGTCCATAAAAATAAGCTGATTAAAATTACGGCAATTCCCAATAAGCCTTGAAATCTAATAATTGATAAAATCTGCGATTCTGGTTTGCCATTTTCGCTAACCTTGCTCAAACTTGAACTGGGACTATGCAAAGAATTATTAGTTACATACAGGGCGGCAAAATATCCAAAAGCCGTCAAGCTGTGCCACATCCCTTGCTGTGGAAACTGAGAAAACATCGTCGATAGACATAAGGTCACAAAGCCCGAACCAATTACCCAGTCAAAGCCATTGCCTAGTAAGTAAAAGGGGCGATCGCGCCGCCAGAGGTTGAGTAACCCCGCGATCGCAAAGCACAATAGCCCCAATTGCCACAGCAATACCCAAGGAAATGACACCATCTGGGTGCTGCTATCTGGTAATAAAGTAAACAGAATATAGGCAGCAAGCCCTAGCTGAAGAATTAACCGCCCCGTACTCATAAAATTTTATTTCCAAATAGGCTCAGCGTTTTTAAACTGTAAGTTCAAATTGTAAATTGAATAGTGGCGCGATCGCGCCACTATTCAATTCTTACAGTGCAGAACGCTGTATCATAGCCAAAGTTTGTATCTAAAGCCAAGAGCTGAAAATACAAACAAATCCTATGTGTATAATTCGGCAAAATTATCTGGCATGGAAGAAGTCCTGTCATCATTTTTCTCGGGCGAAGCGCCAGAGATTCAGTCCATAACCGCCGCGATGCTTGCCAGCAGCAGTCTGGAAGAAACACTTAAAATATTTTTAGTTAATTTGGGCGAAAAGCTTGCCGTTGATCGAGTGGCAGTTTACCACTTCATCAATTCTCAGGAGGGAAAGATTTTGATTGATGCGGTGTCTCCTGAAGTTGTGAGCATCAAAAATCAATCCTATTCCATTAATTACTTAGGCGTTGACTCTCAACAAACCTATCCCCGCGATCGCCCAGTTATTTTGGAAGACATGGCGCAGATCACTGACACCCTAGCGGTGCATCAGCAATGGCAAATGACCAATGTTAAGTCAATGATGTCCGCGCCGATTCTATTTAATTCGCCATCCCTTGCCCAGCAAATTTGGGGAATTACGCTAGTGCAGCAATGCGATGTTCCGCGGCGGTGGCAATCAGGGGAAGCCCACTTTTTGATGAAATTATCGCAAGTTTTTAGTAAATGCTTGCAATATTGGCAATTGCGTCTCAGAGAACTAGATAACCATTCGCAGGCAGACTCAACCATATCTAATTTCTTTTCACCACCACAGTCGAATAACCAGATCTCAGCCAAGAACGAACCTGAAGAATTTGCGGCAATTAGAACTGAGCTATTTCAAGAACTCGAAACTTCCGAGTCTTTAGAGGGGGCGATCGCTTGGACAAATGCAACGCAACTATCCGATGATGATGAAAATCCTGCCCTCGAAAAAAACAATAGTCCCAATTCCACAAACTTACTAAACCAAGCAATCAACCTTGCCCTTGAAAAGCTAGATTGGAGACTAGAAAAGAATAGCGAGCAATATGCGGTGGAGTTTGACTCCATGGACAAGAGAGAAAATATTGAGGGAATTGATGCGGAATCGGCAACCCTAGAAAATATCTTGCAAGACAGAAGTTTGTCTCAAAACTATTCCGAAGTTGAGTATCTTAGACAAAAAATCAGTGAATTAATAGATAACTTGCAAAAGAAAACAGAGGAGACTGTGGCACTCAAACTGCAAATCAAAGCCTTGACAGCTTCTCATGAAGAACTTCAAAAAAAATTGCTAGCTCTGTCATCTCAAATCCCAACAAAGAATTAGCGGCGCGAAGCGCCGCTAATTCTTGTTTTTTCAAATCCACAGGACTTACTATTTGCAAGTAACTACAGCTTCCACGATCGCGGTTTTTACTTGCTCAACGGACTCTTCCTTTACCGAGGTAATCGCCCAGCGCAGGGGTTCGCCATGCTTGCTTAGTTCTTGTTCAACAGCCTTAGCGATCGCTTCTTGCTGATCATTGATCTCAATTTCCGCAGTAATAAAATGTGTTGTCATACTTTTTACCAATAAATAATTAAATTTTGGGAAGCGGCGCAGAGCGCCGCTTCCCAAAATTTATATGGGTGACCTGGGATTCGAACCCAGGACCAGC
>MNZA01000259.1 GCA_001873375.1 Oscillatoriales cyanobacterium CG2_30_44_21 | reverse complement strand
AAGTTTTACACTGGTATCGCTGGCGAGCGGATTGTGTTTCATCTTTCCCTCGCTTTATTACCTCTGAGCCTTTACATTTTGGACAGCAAACTCCTGTTATCCATCTCATTTGACGCACTGTTTCGTAGCATTTTGCGTCATCGATTAAATGTGTTAAGTTTATGCTCAGCATAGCGATCATCGCTTATAGATTTCCATACAATATTACCAATTTCTTCTTTTGACTCACCTCCCCGAAACACCTATTGAGCCTAAAAGTTTAGTCATGCTGAACGCTATCACGTCAGAAGAAATACTGGTAGAGTGGTTGACATAGTTGAGGAGATCTTTCGTGATAGAAAATTTGCAAGGGAAAGTTGCTTTGGTAACTGGCGCATCACGGGGAATTGGCAAAGGTATTGCTATTGCTTTGGGTGAATCTGGTGCATTGGTATATATCACAGGGCGCAGTGTGAATCAGGCAAATTCTATAGAAACTATTTCGGGAAATCTACTAGAAACTAAAGCCGCAGTAGAAGCAGCAGGTGGGATTTGTATTGCTGTTCCCATTGATCACGGTGATGATCAACAGGTTAAGTCTCTATTTGAGCAAATTGATCGCGAACAAAATGGACAATTGGATCTCTTGGTAAATAATGCTTATGGTGGTGTGCGATCGCTAATTTCTTCCAATGCTAAACCCTTCTGGGAATCTGACATAAATCTTTGGGATGCTTGTAACCAAGTCGGTTTGAGAAGTCATTATATTGCAAGTCATTTTGCCGCGAAAATGATGACTCAACGCAAACAAGGTTTGATCGTGACGATTTCTTCTTGGGGTGGATTAGCTCCTATCTTTGGTGTTGCTTATGGTACTGGTAAATCTGCTTGCGATCGCCTTGCGGCGGATATGGCTGTTGAACTCAAGCCTTTTAATGTTGCTTCGATTTCACTTTGGCCGGGGATTGTCGGCACTGAACAGTTTCATCAGTTGGCGGAGAATAATCTTGGGGTTACAGCGATCGCTGATAAGTTTAATTGGGAAACTCCTTTATTTGTTGGTAGGGTCATTGCGGCTTTGTGTAACGATCTAGACCTGATGCGGCGATCGGGTAAGCTTCAGATTGTGGCGGAATTGGCGGCAAACTATAGCGTAGTTGACGAGTATCAGCAGTGTCCTGTGTCTTTACGCTCTATGAGATTTTTATTAGGGCAAGCGTTACCGCTTAAAGGCAAAGCTAAGTTCATTCCCGATCTGCGCGTACCTTGGTGGATCCTCCTGTTGACGGTTCTCAATTCTCCCAAGATTTGATTATGGTTGTAAAGTTGCGATCGCCTTGCGGGCTGTTTGGGCATATTTTCTAACCGTTTCATAGGGCATATCAAGGTCTAAAGCGATTGCTTTGAGACTTTCGCCTAGTTCGTAACGTGCGATGATAATCGCCCAGACTTTGGCGGTGTTTTGGGCGCGATCTCCTCCTTGACGTTTTTTTGTTTGCAGAAATAGAGCAGTTAGTTCACTAATTCTGTTAATTAAGTGTTCTTGAATTGGGGTGGCGGCGATTACCGCTTTTTCAATTTTTATGACTTTGGTTTCATTTTTACCGATCAATCTTGTCTGTCCTAACCCAAAGGTGGTTTTATGTCCTGTGCTGCAATAGGGCGCAAGTTGAATTAGGGCATATAGGAGTCTCTCAAAATCTGGATATTGGCTGGCTTTGCGATCAATGCCAAATTCGACCTTGCCGATAAATCCTGTTACATAGCCTTGTTTGGCGACAGCAACTTTAAGACAGGTGAGGTCGTAATTTGTGACATAGACCATCTGTTCGATCAACTGGAGAAATTCTTGTTGAGGAAAGGCTTCGGGGGCAAAGTCGTTCCATCGGCGGAGATAGCTATGAAAAATATTGGTGGGGATGGGTAATGGCAGGTGATGTTGTTTTTGGCGAAAGCTAGTCGGAGTGAGGAAGATAAGGATGAAGTTAGGTTGTTGAGAAAATGGAGATGACCAGAGATGATTATAGGTGATGGGATCTAGGGTGGTTTCAATTTTGGCGATCGCAAAGTTACCTGCATTGAGGTTAAGTGTGCTGGGTGGGCGATCGCACCATGTTTTTAGCCAATCGCATAGGGGTTTTGCGAGGGCAGAAATTGTCCATGTGTAAGTGTGATCGGCTTTGGCGATCAGATTTTGATTTTTGGGTTCGAGGTTGCCGTTGAGGGGAGAAATGGCAAAGGCTTTTTCTGATTGTCCATCGTGGAGGTAGGCAGAAAGTGATGGGTTGCTGTCACGGACTTGGTGTAGAAACCATGCGTGGAGTCCTGTGGTGTAGTTGGGTTGTAGAGTGATATCGCTGAGGGCTTTTAGGGTCAGGGTGATACCGACGAGTTCGGTTTTGTCTGTCCATTGCGCGCTCGCTGATGTGTTGGAGCGTGACATTTAACTATTTTCTTCCTGTATCTTTAATCTAATACCGCAAGTCAAGCCAATAAAAATCAAACCCAAGGGTGCGGAGGTTTTTTACTTCGGATAAGTAAAAAAAGATCCCAAAGATGATTAAAGCACCGATCGCCCCGATGAGCGTATGTATGATGATTGTTAGCATCCTGATTTTGCCAAAAGCTACTATTTACCTTCTTTTGCAAGATAGATATCGCAACGAAATAGCACAGGGCTTTACGCCGAGCTAAAAACCAGAGATTTTTTTACAAGCGCGGCAAAGCCGCGCTTGTAAAAAAATCTCTGTACTACTTCTATTAAACTATCCTAAAAGACTAAGTAATGAGCGAACAAACTTGGTGTCACAATTCGATTAGTACTAATGGTATAAAACTGCACTATGTTACTCAAGGTGAAGGTGGGCTAATATTGTTCCTGCATGGGTTCCCAGAGTTTTGGTATTCGTGGCGGCATCAAATACCAGAATTTGCCAAGGATTATAAAGTTGTGGCGGTCGATTTGCGTGGCTATAACGATAGTGACAAACCAAAAGTCAAATCTGCCTATGTCATGCCAGAACTTGTGGAAGATGTCAGGGGTGTAATCGAAGGCTTGGGATATGAGAGTTGTATTCTGGTTGGGCATGATTGGGGAGGGGCGATCGCATGGTCTTTTGCCTATGCTTATCCTGAGTTGGTGAGTCGTTTGATTGTGATGAATTTACCCCACCCTGCTAAATTTGCGGCAGGACTGAAAACACCGCAGCAGATGCTGAAGAGTTGGTATATTGCCTTCTTTCAAATTCCATTTCTGCCCGAGTTTTTGATTCAGTTGGATGACTATCAGCTAATTGGGGAGGCATTTCGAGGGATGGCGATCAATCAGGGTGCTTTTACGGATGCAGATATGAAGGAATATAAAAACGCATTTACTAAGCACGGTGCTTTGACGGGTGCAATTAATTACTATCGAAATCTGCCTAGCTATTTATCGAAGCAGAAAACATGGGATATCCTTAAAATTGCTACTTTGATGATCTGGGGCGAAGAGGATCGGTATTTAGGTAAGGAATTAACCTATGGGACAGAAGAGTATGTGCAGGATTTGCGGATTCGCTATATTCCTAATTGCAGTCATTGGGTGCAGCAAGAGCAACCAAATTTGGTTAATCAGATGATGCGTGAGTTTTTGAATGAGGAGTAAATAATTAAACGTTGCGGCGCTTTGCGCCACAACGTTTAATTATTTACTGGCAAGGGAACAGGTAAATAATGCATCAACTCTTGAGTTGCTTCATCAACCATTTTTTGTCTAAGAGAAATTGGTGCTAATACCTCTCCATTAGGTCGCCAGTCGCGCAGCCTTTGGACGATATTCACGTCATTGGCACGAATCCATGCTTGATAATAGCGATCGCCTGCACTCCGTTGTTCGAGAATTGTCAATATTTTCTCTCGTTCATGATCATTAGGAATAAACTTTTGCAATAAAGATGCAATTTTAGGATGGGCAATTGCTTTAAAAGTGGGATGTCGCACCGTATTGTCCACATACCATCGGGCAAAATCTTCGGAAAAGCGAATTAATAAAAGTTGCGGTTCTTCATAGAATTTGAATCCCCATGCTTTGCCTAGTTCTATCTCAACCTCCTGCGAAGTGGGTAACTTGCCACTATTGCGTAACTCTTTGAGATGTTTCGGCACATCGCGATCGCCCCATGCCAGAATTTTTAAACTTTCCGAAGTAATCCGATCTAGTCGGTAATTGTGCCAGCCCATATTGCCATCAGGATCGACACCATAGGCACTGAGATATTTGGCACGGCGGAGATAGTGAATACAAACAGGATAGACGGTGATTTGCTTAACTAGACTGGAAAATTTAGAAAAGTCCGTTAACTTGATCACAGAACTTTGCTGGATCACTTCATAGTTAAATTGAATTACGCCACTGTCGGCTGTATGCCAGAGATCTTCCAATTGTTTGTGGTAGTCATCCACCCGATCTTGAACTTCGAGAGGGAGAATATAATCGAGATTCACAAAGGTATGCGGTAATTTTTGATGCTTTGACAGCAAGCGATCGCTGTCCTGTTCGGCAATCAATAATTCAGAGAGAGAATCTAGTAATAGTTCTAAATTTGGCTGCACCATGGAAATCGTATCAAGGGCAACCAATAGATCGAGGCATTGCTGACGCGATAGATTTTGACTTAGCCATGAGTTAACCATTGGCAATTGTGAAGGCGATCTCTGATTAGTCAATCCTGAATTAAATCCTAAATAAATATCAGGCGGTAACTGTGGCAATAGATCAACAGGCAGAACTTGAAATTCACCTCTAGGGAGAGACTTTAGCCAACCGAGTTGCACTAATTTCTCCAAATCTCCGCGCAGCGAACGATGCACTGTGGCAAAAGGGAATTGCGATAGTGCTGTTTCACATTGCTGAAGATCAAAGCTTGTGAGTGCTTGCAATTGTGATCGCATAGCATCGCTGGGATGTAACCAATGATTCAAAGATTTGGCACAAATACAATGGCGATCGCCGCAACCATTGGTAAAAGATTCAGCTTTCAACTTTTCCGATGTGGGATGCTGCGGTGAATATAGGCGATCGCGTAGATCTGGATAGCGAAATACATCAGTTAATAGGCGATCGCGATAAATTATCCCTAAAATCACCCAAAACCGCACTGCCCGACTGGTACTACTCGCCAGATTGCCCTGCACTAACCAGTTCAGGAGTTGTACTGTCGGCGGATTGTGAAAAATAACGGTGATGTCAAATGGCATAAATCTTTAATTGAATACCCATCTTCAATGGTGCCCTATAGTGTCAGCAGATCACCTACATACATTAAATCTATGCCTGAAGATAAAAATGACTTGCAAAAACGTCTTGCCGAAATAGATCGCCAATCGCAGGATCAAGAACTGGCTAAAGCCTATAGGCTGTCTCAGAAAAACATGGTGACTACTGTGATACTTTCACTTTTTTTTCCTGTAGGAGGATACATCTATACTGCTAGGTGGAAAGCAATGTGCATCATGTTTAGTATTCTTGTGGGAGTTCTTACGGTTAGCACAATTAATGAGAATGACGAAGAGAAAATAGATAGATTGACAACATTTTGGGGAGCAATCATAGCAGTAGCTGCATCTATAGATAATAGCATCGCCATCCAGAATGCTAGAGGAAAAATTGATGAGATTAAGTAATTACAATTATTCAAGCTTATATCTCTATTTTCTTAATCTTTCTTGACTATTATGAATTATTTGACCTAATTATGCTTTTACAGTCTAAACTTATGACCAGCAACTTGCGGCGGCGATCGCTAATGACTATTCCTAAAATCCAATTATCTCTCACGGCTAAAATCTCCATTGATGGGTTGCGCTATCAACAACTAGAAATTGAAATTATCACCCCCGATCGCGTGATCAGTCCATCGGACATGATCGGTTTAGAACTTCCTGCTACTGTCGATACTAGCGGCGGTGTCGTCATCTCTGGACGCGCCCCGATCTGGCTCTATGCTTACTTTGTCCATGAGTTGCATCCCACTAAATGGGTGGCTTGTTTTGATCCGCGCCTTTCTGGTGGCGTGGTGGTGGCGACCCATAGCAATCAGGCCGCGATCGGGCAAATTATTCTCGAAGCGCCCAATAATGAGGTGCAGCTATGTCCAGCCCTAATGATTGTGGGTCCTCCCAATAGCGGTAAGAGTGTGTTATCCCATGCGCTATTTCAAGCCTTATTACAAGAGAATCCCCATGTCTATTTACAGAGAGCAAATTGGGATGGGGAGGGAAATTGGACGGTGGAACTGGGGGATGAGGAACAAGCCGAAGTCATGAAGGTTTCTAACAAGGGAGAATTAACTCAAGGCTTTTTCCCGTATCACGCTCAAGCAATTTTAGAATTGCGCCGCCAAAAGTCTTTAGTGATTGTCGATATCGGCGGCATGGCTCAGCCCGAAAAGCAACCGATTCTTGAGGCTTGTTCCCACTACTTAATTATTACTTCTGATCCTGATCAGGTTGATAAATGGTATGAGTTCTGTCGCGATCGCGGTAATCTCTCCACCGTTGCCGTAATTCACAGCACTTTGGACACTTCTGAGGAAGTCACTCAATCGCAGCCCTATCTAGAGATGACCTGCGGTGCTTGGCTGATGGGGCAACCTCGCGCTGTGCCTGATGAGTTGTTAAAAAGAGTGCGATCGCTCCTGTTAAAACGGTAATCTTGCACCACACACACAAATGAAAGTAACTTTGGATTCAAAATCATGCCCGTAACTATTCGTGATTATCAAACTGAAAATCTTTTTTTACTAATGGGTGGGAATCCATTACCTAATTACATTGCCGCAATTTCTTTACTAGCTCCAAAAGGGAATGCCTTGTTGTTGCATACAAGCCAAACTAAATTGCAAGCAGAAAGACTACAAAGTGTTTTGTCGAAATACCAATCTTTTACCACTGCGCTCTTGATTGATATTGGCAATCTTCAATCTGACTCCTATGCTATCTATCAAGCAATGCAGCAAGTAGCCAATTCGCTAAAAACTTCCGTAGGACTAAATTACACTGGTGGGAATAAGGCGATGGCAGTTCATGCCTATCGAGCGATTACTGATGTCCATCCCCATGCTGTGTGCAGCTATCTAGATGCAAATACTCTGGAAATGTACTTTGATAGCAATGAGCAGCATAGCAATCACCTAAAGGTATTACCCAAATTATCGCTTGCAGAACTATTTGAATTACATGGCTTAATCTGGCGATCACCTCCCCTTGATGCACCAATTTTGCCTGAACTAGCAACTCAGTTTGCCAACTATTTTCAGTCATTTGAGTCAGCAAAAGAATGGCGGCTCTGGTGTAATCAAGAACTAAACGTTAAAACTAAGGAATATCGTCAACAGTTTTGGCTCGAAGAAGTAGATCTGGCAAATCTAGCTCCTTTGAGCTTACAAAAATTATCAAGGGGTTGGCGAAAGATATTAGAGAATATTGGGGCAACCCAAAATCGCTTATCTCTAAAATCAAGTTTCCAATATGGATTTCATAGCTGTACAATTCTCTGTGAATGGTTAGATGGCATTTGGTTAGAACATTATGTTCTCGATCAAGTTCAGCAAATTGCGACAAAGTTAGATATTCAAGAATGTAAGATGTCTTTCCGCATTGATGAGCAATCTTCGCAAAATCGGCGCTGGGAAAAGTTTGAATTTGATGTTGCCTTTGTTCGCAACTATCAATTGTTTGCAATTTCCTGTACGACTTCGGGCGACCGCAAAATCTGTAAACAAAAACTCTTTGAAGCCCATGCCCGTGCTAGGCAATTAGGCGGCACGGAAGCGAGGGTGGGCTTAGTCTGTTGCAACAATCGTCCCGACACTTTGAGGGAGGAGTTAGAGGTGCAAAAACGCGATCGCAAAATCGCTGTTTTCGGTCGGCAGGACTTGAGTAATTTAGGTCAAAAAATTCTTAATTGGGTAAAACAAAATGACTAATAGTAATAAGTTCAATCAAATTGCATTAGAAGTATTTCAAGGGGCGATCGCCGATCTGCTTGGTGAAAACTTGCCTGATATTTATAAGCTAACTAGTGAAGAAAACAAAATAATAGTAGAAGCTAGAAAGCTTTTAGGTCTTGATCGCGAAGTCAATACTTTGTCGTTATTGTTTGATCGCATAAAATTACCTGATGGGAAAGGAGCAGATAGAAATCATTATGTCCCCTTACATGAAATTGTCTCTAACTCTGAAGGTTATCCCAATATTTCTTATCCGATCGAAGAGCAACCTAGCCAAACAGACTTACAAAACTATCAAGCTAGGATTGCCGATGAGATTAAAATTCATCTAAATAGCAATGATCGCTGGAATGATCTTAGTTTTCTGACATTTATTCTGGAAAAATATGGTTCATGCGTTAGCTATGGTGATTCGCATACGGCATTAATTGATGCTGCAAGAATGACGGGGGCAGTTGCGGTGGCTTTGTCACAAAATCAAGGGTCATATTCTAAACCAGAATTTCATTTTGTGGCGGGTAGTTTGTCTGGTATTCAAGACTTCATCTATACTATTTCATCTGATGGTGCTTTAAAGTCTTTGAGAGCAAGAAGTTTTTATCTCGAACTTGTTGCCGAAGAAATTGTGCAGCAGATTCTGGATGAGCTAAAATTACCGCGTACCAATGTAATTTATGCTGGTGGTGGCAATCTATTTATCCTTGCTGGTGGTCTAAAAATATTAGAAGATGGTCTAAAGAACATACAAGACAAATTTAATAAATGGCTATTAGATACTTTTCAAGGCAAGATTTTCTTTTCTCTAGATTTTGAATCTTGTGATGTTCAAGATATCGGCTCATCTAAGTTTCGTGAGTGCTGGAATAAGGCAATCGCAAAACTAGCAATACAGAAAAATCGAAAGTTTATCAATCAAATTAATCAAGGCAGCAGTAAATTATTAGCTACTAAAAATAGTTATCAACCTTGCAAAGTTTGTCATCGTGATGATACTGATGATCTGAAACCACTTAATAAACATGAATCAGAATCTGCTCTTGCCTGTCCAAGTTGTCGAGATATGTTTAGACTTGGCGATCAATTGCCTGACACTTCAGCGATTTTCAGAACAAAGCAAGATTCTAGCGATGGTGCAAAGTATTCTATTAAAATCAATGGATTTTATTACCATTTGTTTGAAGCTGCTAAACTTATTCTTATTCCTAATTCTGAAACTGAAACAGTTTATTGGATTAACAATTGGGAGACTACTAAGTACACGAAAGGTTCTACTGTCTTGATGTTGATGGGTAGATATTACCAAGAAATCACCAAAAATGAGTTTCCTAGAGCCGAAGAATTAGCTGCTAATGCCCAAGGAATCAGTCGTGTGGGTTATTTGCGGATGGATGTCGATCGCCTAGGACAGATTTTTGCTAGGGGCTTGCCTGACAAAAAAGATTCTCCTCGCAATATCGATGAGTATTCATTACCAAGAGTCGCCAGTTTGTCGCGTCAGATGAGCTATTTCTTTAAAGTTTATCTCAATAGTTTGGCAGGCGATCGCGTTAACAACTTGCCCGAAAAAGTTGAAACTCTGACAATAAAATCAGACAAAAACTTTTCGCGCCGCAATCTTATGTTTATCTATGCAGGAGGTGACGATCTATTTATTAGCGGTGCTTGGAACGAAGTTGTCGAATTTGCTTTTGATATTTATCAATCATTTCGCGCCTATACTGGCAATCATCCTGATATTACAATTTCTGGTGGTATCAGCATTGATGATGCGAAGTTTCCCCTTTATCAGTCGGCAGATTCCTCTGGTGATGCAGAAAGTAAAGCTAAAAATAATGGGCGCGATAGTTTGGGGCTATTCGGTCAAGCTTTTAAGTGGGAAGAATGGCTTGGAAATCAGGATATTCAGGTTGAAAGTATAGATTCTCTAATAAAAGCGAGGGAGTATATTAAAACTAAGGAAGAGTTAAAACTTTTTGGTGTATTGGCGACCGCGAAAGCAATCCAAACTTTATTAAAGTCAGATGTCCAAGTCTCGCGTAACTTCACTCGTAATCTCCTAGCTACTGCTCAAATCCAAGAACAGAAAATCGAAGAATTTGGGGATAAACGTACAGTTAAGCAGTATGACAATCAAGATAAAGATATTCGCTACTTCCTACATTTACCAAAAATTGCTTATACGTTAGCGCGTTTACCTGATCGCATTCGTAGTGCTGATGAGTTTACTAAAATCAGTACATCACTCAAGAGTCCATACAATGCGCCATATTTTCGAGCGATCGCTACATGGATTGAACTATTAAATCGTGGAGGAACAAACCAATGATTGCCATTGCCACTAAGCCCAGCATCAGTTTTGATGACTATCTCAAATATAACGATGGTACTGATAACCGCTATGAATTATTTGATGGAGAATTAATCCTGATGAATCCGCCCACTGGTCGCCATGCTCTGATTATTCGTAATCTTTGCAACTTACTCGAAAATGAATTTGGGAGATTGGGGTTATTATGGGTTGCGCTGCAAATGTTTGGAGTGCGGACTGCTTGGCGGCGATCGCGTTTACCAGACCTGTGCGTAACCACAATGGAAAGAGCCAAAGAATTGCTAGAAGTTTCGGCAGTCTTAGAAGATGGCGCTTTGCTGGTGGTGGAAGTGGTCAGCCCTGACTCGGTGAAAACCGACTATCGCTACAAGCGCACCGAATACGCCGCCGCAGGTGTTCCCGAATATTGGATTATCGATCCAATCTCGAACAAGGTTTCAATTTTACAATTAGTGGAGGGTCTATACGAAGAAACTGTATATCAGGGTGACGAAGTTCTGCGATCGCCTTTATTGCCAGAACTAGCCGTCACTGCCAATCAAATTTTACAAATTTAGAATTTATAAAAATACATGACTCAAGCACGACAACAGGGTAATCATCCCGCTAATGCAGACATCACTAAACCGATGATTGATAGTCTCAGTAACATCAAATATCTTAAAGACTATCCAATTCGAGATTTGGTAAAACATTCAGAAATATTTGGTAAAGCACTTCGAGATCAGAGACTAGAGACAAACCAGATTCGTAAGTTTCTGGATGCGATCAATCGCTTGAAATCAAAGCTAGTGGGAAGTGAGTTTTCCGAAATTGAAGCAGAGATTGTTTTGCTAAAACCAAAACTTGCCTATGCCGCAGCCCGTCAAAACGTGGTCAAACCCCTAAACAAAGTCATGTCTGCTGCCATTGACAAAGTGGAAAGTAAGGCAGATTTTGAACGTCTCGTTAATCTTGTTGAATCAATTATTGCTTATCACAAAGAAGCAGGTGGAAAATAACTATGCCAGCAGCAACCGAACAAAAACCTTTACTTGGTAAACTTCGCCTCACCAGCAATCTGCGAGTGGTTACAGGTTTACACATTGGCGCAGGTGGTGAAAATCTAGACATTGGTGGCTTGGATAAATCAGTGATGCGTGATCCTTTAACCAAGCATCCTTATCTACCAGGTTCATCAATCAAGGGGAAAATGCGCTCTATTTTAGAGCGATTCCTTAACAAGCCCGTAAATCGTGCAGGTGGTAGTGGGACATTTCGCTATGAAAGCGACGATCTAGTATCAGGCTTTTCAGAAATTAAGGAATACAAGGGACAACTGATCGAGTTTGAAGGTGCTGAAACCTGTGAAGTAAGCCGTTTGTTTGGATCAACTGGAAATAGTTGTTGGATACCAGAGTCAAAATCTGAGGGTGTCGATAGAGATCAAAATGCTAAGCCTAGAGATATTAACGGAGTTAGCTACGTTAAAGTCAAAGGACGTAACTCTCCTGCGCGTCTAATCGTGCGAGACAGTCACTTGACTGTTAAATCAGTTGATGATCTCAAATCTATTGACACAGGTCTATACATGACTGAATGGAAATTCGAGAATGGCATGGATCGGATTACTGCTGCCGCTAACCCTCGCCAGTTAGAGCGTGTTCCTGCGGGTGCAATTTTTGAATTTGAACTGGTCTATACCGTTGAGAACCCTGAACAAGCGGTTAAGGATTTACAAAATTTGGCGATCGCCTTGGCAATTCTCGAAGATGATGCTCTTGGTGGACATGGTTCACGCGGCTATGGCAAAGTTGCTTTCGAGGAATTCAAACTTTTCTATCGTGATTTAAACTATTACCGCACTATCGGTAATACTGATCGCGTTAAACAAGAAACTCTTACAGAAGCAACAAATACTGAGCAACTTCTCAATGAATTTGCAAAAGTTACTAATGCTGTCCAAGCCCTATTGCCATCAGGGAATGCCTAATCATGAGTAAATGGAAGTTAGTCAAGCTAGACTTCAAAAATAATCCTGCTCATTTTGGTGAATTGGGCATTGGCATGGAAGAAACTAGCGAACGAGTGCGATCCGATACCCTATTTAGTGCTTTAGTGATTGCTTATGCTCGTCTTGGTAAAAAAGTTGATACTTTACTTGAGCGATTTCATCAAGAAAAGAAGCCGTTTTGCCTAAGTTCTAGCTTCATTTATAGAGAAAATGAGGGCAAAACCACCTATTTTTTACCACGTCCTAAACATCCTCCAATTAACTATCCTACTGGTGATGATCTCAAAATTGCTAAGGATTACAAGAAGCTTAATTTCTTGGATTTAGAAACATGGAGAAGTTGGTATCAGAACCAAAGTTTTGATCCATCAAAAAATCTGCCTGAAAACATTTACAGTAAATGTTTTGACATTGACAAACAGCCTAAAATTGCCATCGATCGCAACACTCGCGCCACTAACCTATATCACACATCATTTGTGCGTTATCACTCTAAACCAAACGACAAATCTGGCTTGTATTTCCTAATCAAGTTTGAGGATGAAATCTTAGACAATGATCTTAACGATCTTGAGGCAGCAATTAGACTATTAGGAGAAGAGGGACTAGGCGGCGAAAGATCTAGCGGTGCGGGTCAATTTGAACCCTCATGGCATGATTTGGATAAAGAATGGAAAGATCTTGTTGATTTCAAAGAGGAAAATGCTCAAAGTCTAATCAGTCTGTATTGGGATGAGGAGAATTTAATTTCTCTTGAAAACTCTAGCTATGAATTACAAGGACGTGGCGGATGGATTACCTCATCTAGCAAGAATCAGAGACGTAAAAAAGTGATCATGTTTGCTGAAGGTTCTGTATTTCGTGAAGTCCCTAGAGGTAAACTCGCTAACGTTACACCTCCTGAGTTTTCGCAACACCAAATATATCGCAGTGGAATTGCTGTCAGTTTGCCGATTAAAATTAACTAGATGGGAACATGATGACTCAAATTACTACCTTGCCCGATCGCTCTGCCATCAGAGAACAACGTAAACTCGAAGTAAAGAAATTTCAACTTTACAGTCAAATGTTTCATATTGGTTCAGAGGTATCTAAGCTGAATCCCTTTGAATATGTGGCAACAGGAAACCGCGTTTATTTGCCCGATCGCGATGCCTTAGCCCAAGCACTGCAAGAAGAAGGCAAATTACAGGAATATATCAACCGCATTGAAGATCGTCAAGAAATTACCTCTCTTTTAAGAAATGCTTTTGGCGATCGCTGGTATGAAACTGAGACCGATGACGACAAGCCTATTTTTCCAGAATATAGAGCTAGTAAACTACTAACTGAACAGAGAATCACCGAGTTGCGCCCAATGATGCGTAACGGCATGGGGAGATTATATGTCCCTGGCACTTCGATCAAAGGCGCAATTAGAACAGCGATCGCCTATTATTTGCTCAAACACGCTGACAAGTTCAGAGTGCCACAGCGCAACAGAATAAGCAGCATTGAAACTCAACTAAAAAATAACTTGGGTGAACTCAGACAAAGAGCTAAATCTGTTGACGATCGCCTATTCATGGATGAGTTATTTGCCAACTATGGCTTAACCTATCAAAATCGTGCTGCATCAGTACAGCATTGCCCTAACCCCAATACTGACATCATGCGTGCTGTCCATGTTACAGATACTGAACCCATTGAACAATTTACAAAATTGAATACTAAAGGTCAAACCGTAACCTATAATCAACCCCTAGTTGCCGAGGTTCTAGTAACTAGTCATTTCAACGATGACAAAGCTAAATATCGGGCTTCTATTTATGCCGAGATGGTATCTAATTTACAAGTTCCCTTTGAGATAAGCATTGATCAAGAAATGTTGTCATGGTTTAAACATCGTCAGAATATGCAGTTGCCTTTTCAAAATATTGATGATCTGATCAAAATTTGCAAAGAATTTGCTCAAGAACAATGGAACTTTGAACATGACTATTGGCAAACTGTTAAAGATAATATCAATGCTAGAGACACCAATGGACAGACAATTAATCTCAATTATGATCGCATTCACAAATTCTATGAAAAAGAAAACTGTCCCTATGCCCTCAGAATTGGCTGGGGCAGTGGCATGACAGGAACAACTATCGGCACATTATTAGATGACGAGTTACGCGCCCAAGTTCGTGATACTTGCGGTATTAGAGCGCCGAACTTTGAAGCACCTAAGTCACGTCGCACTGTGGCAAATGCTAGGAGAGAGATTCAATTTGTGCTAGGATGGTCAATGTTTAAGCCTCTAAATTAGACAATAAAATTATGTCAATATATATTACTAGAGTTAAAGCAATAGGCGTTCATGGTCGTTTTGACTTTGATGAAGAACTTCATGAAGGAATGAACATCTTTTATGGATTAAATGGTGCTGGAAAAACCACTTTCTTACAAATTATTGCTAATATCCTCAATAGTGATTTTGAGAGATTTCAGCATATAACATTTAAATATATTGAAGTCATTTATAGTGATGGTGATGTTCTCAAATTGGATTATCACACTCAAAAAGATACTTTTATAATTTATAGAAATAGTCTTCGCAAAACTTCTGAGATCCCTAAAGATTTTGACAATAGAGTTTTCAAAAATCCTAAAATAGTTCATCTAGGTGGTTTTGCACCTCTAGTCAAATCATTATATATTCCTGCATTTAGACTAATAGTTGATGCATGGTTTTATTCTAGAACAAATGATATATACAACAATAATGAAGAAAGAAATCAAGAAAAAACCTTGTATGCTAGACAAGTATTTGGGGAGTTTGTGCCTGTAATTGATTATCCATCAGTTACAGAAGTAGTTGAAAACTTGACTGAAGATTTAAAAGATGCAAAATTAAAGTTGGCAACTTCCGAACGAGAAATATTTTTAAACTACATGAGTGGTTTTCATAATCTAAGTCTTGATGAAAGTAATCAAAATCTAAATACTGATAGATCGATTGCTATTGAATATAAAGATACAAAAAAAGTTATTGCCGAGTTACAAAATAATCAATTTCAAAATGAACCTGAATCTTTAAATCAATTTATTCCACAAATTGATAATTTGTTTTTGCAAGTTAGTAATTCCACACATCAAAATTCTACCAATGGGATTCTGATATTAAAAACTTACCATAAGCTTTTCAACAATTTACTTGAAGCACGAAGGCAATGTTTAAAGGATTTAGAAGCTTACCTGAGTGCAGTAAATCGTTTTTTGGTTGAGAAGAAACTAGTCTTTGAAAAAAAAGATGATGATTCTATAGAGCCTACTTTTTGTTTTAAATACCTTAATACTTCTCTAAATGAATCGTTAATTGATGATGTGCAGAGCTTATCATCTGGTGAACGTCAGATTATTGCATTTATTCATGCTTGTTATTTTGCTAAAGATAAAATTATTTTAATAGATGAACCTGAAACATCTTTACATATCGATTGGCAAAGAGAGCTATTGGATTGTATAAGTCCATACTCGCATCAATTTATTATATGCACACATTCACCATCAGTTCCAGCCGATTATAGCGACTACCTTAGAAAGTTAAAGATCAGTCATACTGATGAATCGGTATGGGATGAGAACTATATTGATTCTATTGAGAATGACGAGAGCGAGGATATGGAGGATATTGAAGTTGCAATATAACCTTCAAGGCTATCTCAATTCAATTCAAATAAGTGAACGTAAACATTTACTTGTTGAAGGAAAGTATGACAAACAATTTTTTCGTGTTTTCCTAAATGCATTCATTTCATATATTAAAGTTGATATAGATACTGTTGAAAATTTAAATGATCCAGAAATACTTGTTGGTAATCGTCAAAAAGTTGAAAAAATCGCTGAAATTATAAAATTCAAAGAATATGCCTCAAGATTTGTGGGATTTGTTGATCGAGAGTACCGTGAATTTGACCTTGGAGCAGTTACAGATAAACTTGAACGTCACAATCAAATATCACGATTAGTCTGGTCAAGAGGTCATTCTATCGAAAATTATTTCTTCGATTATCAAATTATTTATGAGTCACTTTTGGGGCTTTCCTCTGTAGAATGCTTTGACAAGGCAATTAAAGATTTTGAAAAATGTTTTGAGAAAACTATTCGTATTGCTTGTGCATTGGGACTTACGGGGGATGAGATGGGCAAATCTGAGATTATAAGAAGGTCTATCCACTCAGATTTGTTTAATATCCAGAACTCAGAAATAGTTTTACAACTAGAACAATGGGAAGACTCCTTAAAAAAGAGAAAGTTCACCGAAGAAGAAGCTTTGATGGCGGTTAACAGCTTTCAAAGTTGGCTCGAAAAACTGACAGATGTAAGTTCTGAAACTGTGAAATGGCTTTGTGACAGTCATTCTGGCATAGAAATCATTTGGGCTGTTTATCATCGCTGTGTATTCAATAACACATCTGAAAATTATAGAAATGAGGCAGATAAAATATATAAAGTCCCCAAGGATACTAGATTTCAGGCTCTTGCTAGTTGGTTAGTAAGAAAAGCCAAAACTAAGGAATCTGTTTATCCTTACGAAGTCTTAGACTTATTGGGGGGGTGATCTATGTTAATTCGTTCTACTTGGCAGCTTACGGTTACAGAACCGATCGCTTTACCCCGATCGCATCATCTTAGTTTGGTAAAAGATCTGCACGATCACCTAAATTTGCGGATGGGTGAAGAGAAGGTTCCTAGCACCACATTTTCGGGGCTGATGGGAAATTGCGATCGCAGTGGTGATTTTATTACTTTTTTTCCCAATCAAGTTTATACACTTACTCTAAGCGGTTTACAAGAATCGTCTTCTAAGGCGATCGCCGATCTGGATTTAGGTGAAACTCTTGAATTTTTGGGATCAAGGTTTGTAATTAGCGATCGCCAAGATGAAATAACGACTTACGAAAATCTCTACACAGAGTCAGTCGCTAATGAACCCGAACCAATCAGAAAATATGAGCTTTATTTTGCCACACCCACCGCCTTTGCTCAAAACCGCACCCATTTACCGCTTCCAGTCCCTAGCCTGATGTTTCGCAGTTGGCTAGAGCGTTGGAATCATTTTGCGCCTGTCTATCTGGGTGGTGATGACTTAATCGCATATCTTGCAAGTTATGTCACAGTCACGCGCCATCAAATTAAAACTAGTACAATTCGTATTTATCAAGGACAATGTACGGGGTTTACTGGACAGGTGACGATTCAGGCGATCGGTAAAGTCGATCCTTTGCTGGCTAATGTTGCTCATTTATTAGTTCAGTATGCCGCTTTTGCTGGCACTGGCATCAAAACCCGTCTCAGTATGGGACAAACAGAAATTAAAATTTAAATAAAGGAGAAGTTCAAAATGTCTGAAATTAGTTTAAAACAGCTATCTGAGCAATGGAAAAGTATTGATGAAAATACGAGAGAAAGATTTTATGAAGAGAAATTATTCCCAGCCATTAAAAATGTTGTTGTTTCACGAGAGCAAAGTAATTATCCTAAACCTTACACTCATTTAATCCTTCCAGTAGGCTTCTCTCCAGAACCATTGATTCTATCGATTCTAATTCTACGCCCAACAAAAGTCTACTTTCTATATACTCATGATTCAGGCAAATATCTTGATCGTATTGTCAGCGAATCAGGCTTAATGATTAGCCAGATCGATAAGGATGAAATTTTAGAGACGAACGTTCCTGAGATTTATCAAAAAGTAAAAGCTATTTATAAAAAATGGGGCAAACCTAGTCGAATTGCCGTTGATATATCTGGTGGAAAAAAGTCAATGGTGGGGGGATGCGCTCTGGCGGGTAGCTTGATTGGCGCTCATTTATTTTACGTTGACTCTAAATTTCTCCCTACGTTAAGAAAACCCGAACCAGGTTCAGAGAAATTAGTAATTTTGGCAAATCCTTATGATGTTTTTGGCGATCTAAAGCTAGAACGCGCTAAGGATTTATACTCCCAACTTGATTATGTTGGCGCACAGCGAATACTCTCAGAACTTCAAGAGCAGACTTCAACTCCCGAATTATACGTGTCTAGAGTGCTTCTGTGTGAGGCATATTCAGCATGGGATGACTGGAAAATCGATTTAGCCTTAGAAAAAATGCATCAAACGATTTTACACATTGAAAGGTATGCTTTAGCTAGTCCTTCCACACCTTTAAACGACCGCATAATAAGACTTAAACCTCAATTATTAATCCTTGAAAAACTGCAACAAGCCTTAAAGATTATTAATGATAGTAATAATGACATCAAGATTTTAACAGCACCAGAACTCTATCTTGCGATGATGGCAACTCTTCAAACTGGTGCTATGAGGCAAGAACAAAAAGGAAAGTTTGATGTGGCAGCATTACTATGGTACAGACTGATTGAATTAATGGGACAACAAAGATTAAGTACTTATGGAATAAGAACTAGCCAACCAGATTATTCAGGTACTCCTTCCGAATTACTAGATAAGTATCAGTCAGCACACATCAAGCTATTTAAAGGCTCTAAGCCAGAGCAATTACCAAGTCCTATTTCACTATTAAGCGGATATCTTCTATTATCAGGGTTAGAAGATCAGCTTGTGAAAGATTTAAAGTTGGCAGAAATTCGAGGCAAAGTAGACGCTAGAGACAAAGGAATATTTGCTCATGGTTTTAAACCACTACAACAAAGAGAATACGATGATTTTAAAAGTATGGCGCAAAGAATACTTGAGGCTTTTAGAAAAACTGAAGGTAATAACAGCTCTTATTGGAGTAATTGCCAATTTATTGAAATGTTATAGAAGTTACTCACTTGCTCCGCCTATCTTGATATCAATGTAACTATAGAAAAAAGCGATCACTATCCATATCAGGCTACAGAAAATAACCAACTACAAAGCGACTATGACAACGGCAATCAGTGAAATTATTAGCAATGGAATTGTCTTTGATTTAAAAAATTGGAAAACGACTATGCCAGATGTTAACCCTTTGCAGGAAACCGTAGAAAATTTATTCACTATACTTTCAGATCGTAAGATTTCTTACCTTCTGGTTGGAGGTGTGGCAATGTTGACTTATATCGAAGGTCGCAACACCCAAGATATTGACTTTATTATGTCCAAAGCAGATCTAGCGGCAGTGCCTGAAATTAAAATTTCAGAAGAAAACAAAGATTTTGCAAGGGGTAAATTTGAGACATTACAAATTGATTTATTGCTGACTAATAACCCATTATTCGATCGCATTCAAAAAGAATATGCTACTGAAAGCGTATTTGGTAAAAGGTCGATTCGCTGTGTTACTGTCGAAGGCATTTTAATTTTAAAATTTTTGGCACTGGTCAGTTAATTAGTGAGACAAAGAAAACCCCTTGAGGATAGTAATTCCAGCATAGAAACAGGACGATGAAAAAGTCCGATTGCCATAGCAGGGGTCTTGTTCTTGCCCAAGCCCTCATGAGGTCGTACCCAATTGTGAATTAAGCGTTGTACCGTGACTGCTCGTTGCAAGCCCTCGGTATTTTTAGCATACAGGTTTTGTCTGCGGCGAAAACCACTACACCTTC
>MNZA01000239.1 GCA_001873375.1 Oscillatoriales cyanobacterium CG2_30_44_21 | reverse complement strand
TCTTGCTGGGCTTGCTTCGCTTTCGCTCCGCTCTCCCTTCAGCGCTTTATTAAGTTAGCTTGTTTATTTTGCTTTGTCAACCCCTCTTTTGCGGAAAAGTTTTGTATTTCTTACTTGGCAACTACCTCAAAGCTATATGCTGTAATCTGTTGAGTGCTAAAAAGTTTTTTTAGATATTGGGTTCTAGATTTTGGTTAACACCAATCCATTTTTACTGGTTAGCAATGTAGGGGGAAGGGATTGCTTGTAATTTGCCTGAGCTTACTAGCGCTTGATAGATGAAGGCGGCTACTTCAGCTCTCGTAGCTGTTTGATTTGGCTTAAGAAGGTTCAAGCTAGGATAATTAACTACGATTCGGTTTTCAGAAGCGGCGGCGACACTGCTAAGGGCATATTGGGGGATGTCAGAATTGTCCGAAAAAGTTTTTAAGGTTACATCAGTTGGTTTGGCTGGTTTGTAACCTAGCCCGTTGGACAGTGAGACAAGGATTTGGACACGGGAAATGTTTTCACTGGGGCGAAATGTGGTGGCAGAGTAGCCAGACATGAAACCAGTTGTAAATGCTTTCTGAATGGCGGTATTTGCCCAGAAATTTGGTTTAACATCTGTAAATTTAATACCGCTACGTATACTAGGTTTACTCATAGCTTGGCTAATGATGGCGGCAAATTGCGCTCTTGTTACAGGGTCATTGGGGCGGAAGCTGCCATCGGGAAAGCCTTTGATGATATCTCTGGAGGCTAGCTCTCGAATGAAAGCTTCTGCCCAGTATGTTTTGGGGACATCTGCGAAAGAAACTTGAGTGATTGGTAAGGCTGGAGTGGACGGTGGAGTTAATGGTGAGGTTGGTAATGTTAGATCAACTGAACCTTTGATGAGTTTGGAGTCAGCTTGATTACCGATCGCCATGATGGTGATACCTGAGGCGTTGTTGATGTCCGCTTGTTTGTTGTCTTGAAAAATATTTTGTCCAGGGCTGGCTGATGAACCAAGATCAACAGTCGGTTGACCTTGGCGATCTTTCAAAATTACTAAGCCATTTTCTTGATTATTGGCAATCAGGTTGTTGCGAAGTGAAGGCATGGAAAGGTTTGAAATAACGATGCCACCTCGGTTATTGGTGATGCGGTTGGAGGCGATCGCTACTTTTGAGTTTTGACCGATCGCGATTCCAAAGCCTGTGTTGTCAAAGGTGTTTAACTCGATCTTACCTGTGCTTGTACCTAGTGCCGAAAGTCCGTTAGCGCCGTTTTGAGTAAATATATTGCCTGTGACATTAACATCGGTAGTTTCGCCTGTTAGGAAAACGCCGTCGTGAGTCGATCTGGCGAAGGTGTTGCTGAGGATATTGACATTTTGGGCGGATTCGAGCCAAAGAGCGTAACCTCTGGGGTTTTGATTGGTGAAGGTAACACCCTCGATACGAGCAGAGTTTTCCGCAAGCATGGTGATATTTTGACGGGCAAAGGTTGGGCTGACAAAAACACCGCCACCCAAGATAATTACTTCTTGCCCTTGATTAACGGGGTTGCCGCGCAGAGTCACGCCCGAGGGGAGTTTAATTGGAAACTGTTCGCCAGTTTCGCTGCTGTAAGTGCCGTTGGCAAGTTGGATGATTGAGCCGCTTTGAGGATTTCGACTGATCGCGGCGGTAAGCGATCTTAGAGGTTGGTCGGCAGATATTCCTATATTTGTATCGAGTCCATTGGGAGAGACAAAGATGATATTGCTTGCTTGAGCGAGTTGGATGGTTGCTGGGGAGATAGAAGTATCTGATGGAAGCGAATTGGCGATCGCAGATTCATTCGGGACGATGGACTGACACAACCCAAAAGTTAGCAAAATTGTCAGCCTCACAGAAGTCCGTAAAAATGACATAAATTTATCCTCTACAATTTATTTAAGTCTCGAGATTTCTAGTCTGGAAAGTGTTTGGCTTGACGCAAACTATTTTTAATAGTTTCTAAAAGCATTTTTTATAAGTAGTTGGGCTTAATTAAAATCCACAGAGTTTATTCCGCCCGCTTAGCGGGCGGAATAAACTCTGTGGATTTTAATTTACTTATTAGCTCTAAAGTTCCCACAAATATACATCCAAGTTTTAATTTTGGTTTTACAGTGATTGAGGTATCTGTCTGTGAGTTCACTTCCTATTCCGTCCCACATTCATTACGAGTTGCTGCTGCAATTGTTGGAGCGCCAAACTTTACCCGCGCTACACAATGAAATGAAGCAACCACACCTAGCAACAAAAATGAATGTTTCTAGGGAACATTTGCAATCGGCGATCATTAATCTTCGTAAGGCTTTTGCATTGCAGAAGCAGGTTGAGGATTTGTGCAGGTATCACGGCATCGAAGTTTCTTACCGTTGGTCGCTCAATGAATCGGAGCAAGAAATGGGCAAGTCTTTGAAGGAGATATCTTCGCCATTGCCTCAAGCTAAAGATGATTGATTGCAATACAGCGCTTTGTGTTCAAGCCCGAACCAAGAATAAACTTGAAAGCGTTGTGAAGAGACGCTTTCAAGTTTATTCTTGTAGTTCGTTTAGTCGGAAACCGTAATAGTGTGAGGCGGCGCGAAGATCTGTCTAGGGCAAGTCGATATTGAGATAGAAAGCAATTGTGACAAAATTGTTACAATGAAGCTACGAAAACTATCTCAATTGGCAAATACCTATGGTTCAGGCTGCGTCACCTATTTTTTCTCGCGAAGATTGGCAAAAGGGATATGAGTCTCTGAGGACTGAACAGGCTTACTGGATTGATGAAATCGAGGGGGACATCCCTCTGGCACTGGAAGGCACTTTATTTCGCAATGGTCCTGGGCAGTTAGATATCAATGGAGAAAAGTACGGACATCCTTTTGATGGGGATGGGATGGTTTGCGCGATCGCCTTTAAAAACGGCAGAGCACATTTCACCAATCAGTTTGTTAAGACTCCCGAGTTTTTAGCCGAAAAAAAAGCGGGGAAAATCTTATACCGTGGGGTATTTGGCACTCAGAAAAAAGGGGGATGGCTTGGCAATATTTTTGATTTGCATAATAAAAATGTGGCTAATACCAATGTGGTGTATCAGGGCGGCAAGTTATTGGCTTTGTGGGAAGCGGCTCGACCTTATGCGCTTGATCCTAAGAGTTTGGATACGCTGGAACAAGAGAGCTTTGATGGTAAGTTAGGGGCGGGGCAGGTTTTTTCGGCGCATCCTCGAAAAGACAATACCACTGGAGACTTGTGGGGATTTGGGGTACAGCCTGGTCCTAAGTCGAAGATTTCGATTTATCAGGTGGCGGTTGATGGAAATTTATCAGTAGAGTCTGAGGTTAAGGTTTCAGGATTTTGCTTTTTACATGATTTTGCCTATACGCCTAACTATCGAATTTTCATGCAAAATCCCGTGTCTTTTAACCCTTTACCGTTTTTGTTGGGGCTATCGACTGCTGGCGAATGTATTGAACTAAAGCCAAACTCGCCTAGTCAATTTTTACTGATTGACCGCAAGGGAAATTTGCAAACTCTTGAGACTGATCCTTGCTTTGTGTTTCATCATTGCAATGCCTATGAGGAGAATGATCAGATTATTTTGGATTCAGTTTGTTATCCTGACTATCCCAAGTTGGAGCCAAATACAGATTTTCGGGAAATTGATTTTGACAAGGTAATTGCGGGTCAGCTATGGCGCTTTACGATCAATCCTCAGCTTAAAACTGTGAAGAAGGAGATGATTTTAGAGCGATCCTGTGAGTTTCCCGTGGTGCATCCTCGTTGTGTGGGGCAAAAGCACCGCTACGCCTATGTTGGCGCGATCGCTCAGGGATCGGGTAATGCGCCTTTGCAAGCGATCGCCAAAGTCGATATGCAAACTGGCAAACAAGAATTTCACAGTTTTGCGCCGCGTGGTTTTATTAGTGAGCCGATTTTTGTGCCACGCGATCGCAATTCTGATAGTGCTGAGGATAGTGGATGGGTAATGGTTTTAGTTTTTGATGCGAGCCACAACCGTTCGGATTTAGTGATTTTGGATGCTCAAAACATAACGGGTGAGCCAGTGGCAAAATTGCATCTCAAGCACCATGTTCCCTATGGATTGCATGGCAGCTTTACCCGCGAGGTCTTTTAGCGCTCAGATTATGAGGGCGCTGTAAAGCATAGCTCTCTTTTAACAAGCATGGCGGCGCTATGCGCCGCCATGCTTGTTAAAAGAGATTGGCTCAATAGGTGTTTCGGGGAGGTAAAGAAAGGAGAGAGTCCAACAAAGCACTCAGCAGAGCTTTTCCCCTCCTCTTGGCATTATGAACAAAC
>MNZA01000081.1 GCA_001873375.1 Oscillatoriales cyanobacterium CG2_30_44_21 | reverse complement strand
TGGTTTTTTGTTCTAAATGTAGTAACTAAAACACATCCAAATTTTTTGTAGCCTATAATTCAGTTATGCCCCGCTTAACAAAAGTCCATAATTGAATCACAATAGTGACTCTGCCGAAAGTCGAATCACTTTTTAAACTCCGATATAGCAATAATTAATCTGATGGAAATGAGCCGCGCCGCTAATAATATGAATACAAGTCAGTCTAATCAGTTTGGTCAGTTGGAAACTGTAAATCTTGTCCAAGGTCCCTCATGGTTGGTGGAAGAGCGTGATGCTTGCGGGGTGGGCTTCATCGCCGATAAACATGGTCGCGCCAGCCATAAGATCATCAGCAATACCCTCAAAGCTTTGACTTGTATGGAGCATCGCGGCGGCTGTAGCGCTGACCAAGATTCGGGGGACGGCGCAGGGATCATGACTGCGATTCCTTGGGATTTACTGAAAAAAGATTTTCCTGAAATTGAGCCTGAGCATACGGCGGTGGGGATGTTCTTTTTACCACAGGAAAGCGATCGCGCTGATAAATTCAAAGCAATTACCGCCCAAATTGCTGCCGAAGAGGGCTTGAAGCTAATCGGCTGGCGCATTGTGCCTGTAAAGCCAGAAGTATTGGGGATTCAGGCGAAAGAAAATCAGCCTTATATTGAGCAGGCGGCTTTTTTGGCGGACGCGGATCATCAAAATGCCGAGCAAATTGAACGCGCGATTTACATTACTCGCCGCCGCATTAAGTTGGCGATTGAAAAGGATTATCCGCAGGGCGGCAGTGACTTTTATATTGCTTCGCTATCCAACACCACGATTGTCTATAAAGGTATGGTGCGATCGGCAATTCTCGATGCGTTCTATTTGGATTTGCAAAATCCTGAATATGTGTCCGCCTATGCGATCTATCACCGTCGTTTTAGCACTAATACTTTGCCCAAATGGCCACTTGCACAGCCGATGCGCTTCCTCGGTCACAATGGCGAAATTAATACCACGCAGGGAAATATCAATTGGTTTCTGGCGCGTCAAGGGGATTTAGCGCATCCAAATTGGATCGATGCAAAAGGCGATCGCATTAAGGATTTGCTACCTGTACTAAAGGCAAATGAAAGCGACTCGGCAACTTTGGATCACGTTTTTGAATTGCTGATCGAGACAGGGCATAGTCCCCTTGAGGCGATCATGATTCTTGTGCCAGAAGCCTATGAGAATCAATCTGACTTGAGCGATCGCCCTGAAATTGTCGATTTCTACGAATATTACAGTGGCTTGCAAGAAGCATGGGATGGTCCCGCCCTGCTTGCCTTTAGCGATGGCAAGATTGTCGGCGCAGCACTGGATCGCAATGGCTTACGTCCCGCTCGTTACATGATCACCAGTGATGGCATGGTGATCGTTAGCTCGGAAGCGGGGACTGTGGATATCCCTGATTCTGAAATCATTGAAAAAGGTCGCCTTGGTCCTGGACAAACGATCGCTGTGGATTTGCAAACTAGCGAAATTCTGCACAACTGGGAAATTAAAGAGCGGGTGGCTAAGGCGCATCCTTATGGCGAATGGATTAAGCAGTACCGTAAGCATTTAGAAGCTAAGCCTTTCATTAATATCACCACCATTGATGAGCAGAAAGTCCTCACCTATCAAACCGCCTTCGGTTATACCCTCGAAGATGTGGAAATGGTGATTGAAGCGATGGCTCAGGATGGGAAGGAGCCAATTTTCTGTATGGGCGATGATGCGCCGCTTGCGTTTCTATCACAGCGTCCGCACTTGCTCTATGACTATTTCAAACAGCGTTTTGCACAGGTGACCAATCCACCAATCGACCCTTTGCGAGAAGGAACGGTAATGTCGCTCTCAATGTTTTTGGGAGAGAGAGCGAATTTACTCTTGCCAACCCCTGAATCGGCACAGCAAATCAAAATCACCAGTCCTGTGATCAATGAAGCCGAACTAACGCAGTTACAGAACTTCGGTTTTGAGTCGGTAACTTTGGAGATGCTGTTTGCGGTGAGTTCGGGAGCCGCGGGACTAAAAGCAGCGATCGCCAAAATTAGTGATGCTGCCGTTGCCGCCGTGCGTGCGGGTGCGAAGTTAGTAATCTTGAGCGATCGCAATTTGAATGCAGAAAACGCCTATATTCCGCCACTTCTGGCTGTGGGCGCAGTTCACCATCGCCTCAGTGCCGAAGGGATTCGCATGAAGGCTTCGCTTATTGTCGATACTGCCCAATGCTGGAGTACCCACCATTTTGCTTGTTTGATTGGATACGGAGCCAGTGCGATCTGTCCTTATATGGCACTAGAAACCACGCGCCAATGGTGGGGTAAAGCCAAGACCCAAACCCAAATGCAGAGCGGCAAAATTAAGGCGTTATCAATCACGCAAGTCCAAGACAGCTATCGCAAAGCCGTGGAAGGCGGATTATTGAAGATTCTCTCGAAAATGGGAATTTCGTTACTGTCGAGCTATAGCGGCGCTCAGATTTTTGAGGCGATCGGCATTGGTGCAGAAGTAATTGAAACTTCCTTTAAGGGAACGGTTTCCCGCGTGGGCGGTGTCAATTATGCCGATATTGCTTCGGAAATCCTCAGCTTCCATACGCAAGCATTTCCCGAACTGCAAGTAAAGAAGCTAGAGAACTATGGATTTGTGCAGTATCGCCCTACGGGTGAATATCACATGAACAGCCCCGAAATGGCGAAGGCACTGCACAAGGCGGTCGCAGGTGAAGGCTATGACCATTACGAAGTCTATAGAACTCAATTGCAGAATCGCACGCCTACGGCTTTGCGGGATCTACTGGAATTTAAGAGCGATCGCCCTAGTATTGCCCTTGAAGAAGTGGAAGATGTTTCCGAAATCCTGAAACGCTTCTGCACAGGGGCGATGTCTCTTGGCGCTCTCAGCCGTGAAGCCCATGAAGTATTGGCGATCGCCATGAATCGGATTGGCGGTAAATCTAATTGTGGCGAAGGCGGCGAAGATCCCGTGCGTTATCTGCCCATTAACGATGTTGATGAGCAAGGTATTTCCGCAACCTTCCCTCACCTCAAGGGTTTAAAAAATGGTGACACTGCCAACTCTGCAATTAAACAGATTGCTTCAGGTCGTTTTGGTGTCACTCCTTCTTATTTAGTCAGTTCCAATCAATTGGAAATCAAGATGGCGCAAGGGGCAAAACCAGGGGAAGGCGGACAGTTGCCAGGGCCCAAGGTCAGCAGCTATATCGCCATGTTGCGGAACTCCAAACCAGGGGTATCGCTGATTTCGCCACCACCGCACCATGATATCTATTCCATCGAAGACCTCGCCCAATTGATTTACGACCTCCATCAAATCAATCCCGTTGCCAAGGTTTCCGTGAAGCTGGTATCGGAAATCGGCATCGGCACGATCGCCGCAGGGGTAGCCAAGGCAAATGCTGACATCATCCAGATCTCAGGCTATGACGGTGGTACAGGCGCATCGCCCCTAAGTTCGATCAAGCACGCGG
The DNA here is from genome assembly GCA_001873375.1 of Oscillatoriales cyanobacterium CG2_30_44_21. Lineage (GTDB taxonomy): Bacteria > Cyanobacteriota > Cyanobacteriia > Pseudanabaenales > Pseudanabaenaceae > Pseudanabaena. The sequence goes on along the minus strand of MNZA01000081.1, from coordinate 16,170 downwards.
GTTCGCCTTGGGAGCTTGGTTTAGCGGAAGTGCATACGGTGCTGATGGGCAACAAACTGCGCGATCGCGTCCTATTGCGCGTTGATGGTGGCTTCAAAACGGGTTGGGATGTGGCGATCGCGGCTCTCCTTGGTGGCGAAGAATATGGCTTCGGTACGGCGGCGATGATTGCGGAAGGCTGCATCATGGCGCGGGTTTGCCATACTAACAAGTGTCCAGTGGGCGTAACTTCCCAATTAGAACAGTTCCGCAAGCGCTTCCCTGGAACTCCTGAGAACGTGGTCAACTTCCTATTCTTCGTTGCTGAAGAAGTGCGTCAAATTCTCGCTAAGCTCGGTTACAAATCCCTCAAGGATATTATTGGACGCTCTGATTTATTAGCACAACGTCAAGATCTGAAGCTAGCTAAGCTCAATCTCAATCAAGTTAATCTCGATTGCTTGATCAAGCTGCCCGATACTAAAAGCGATCGCACTTGGTTAGAGCATTCGGCAACGCCCCACAGTAATGGTGCGGTTCTTGATGATGAGATCTTGGCAGATATTGAAGTGCAAGAAGCGATCGCCAATCAAACCGACCTCAACAAGTCCTACAAAATCATCAACACTGATCGCTCAGTATCCACCCGCGTATCAGGCGCGATCGCCAAGCAATATGGCAACTCTGGACTCGCCAGCAGTCTCAATCTCGAATTTGTCGGCGCAGCAGGTCAGAGCTTCGGTGCATTTAATATTAATGGTCTCAATCTCGCCGTCATCGGTGAAGCTAACGACTATGTGGGTAAGGGCATGAATGGCGGCATGATTAGCATCAAACCTAGTAACCATGTCACTTTCAACCCTGCCGATAACTCGATTGTCGGCAATACCTGCCTCTATGGCGCAACGGGCGGCTATCTCTTCGTTGATGGACGGGCGGGCGAACGTTTTGGCGTACGCAACTCTGGCGCGAAGGCTGTGGTTACAGGCACAGGCGATCACTGTTGCGAATACATGACGGGCGGCGTAATCGTTGTTCTTGGAAGCACTGGTCGCAATGTGGGCGCAGGGATGACGGGCGGGATTGCTTACTTCCTCGATATCGATGGCAAGTTCCCAGAACGTCTTAGCCAAGAGGTTCTCAAAGTCCAGTGCGTCAGCACTGCTGCGGGTGCAGCGCAACTGAAGGAACTGATTCAATCCAGCTATGACCATACGGGCAGTGCGCGAGCTAGAGAAATTCTCGATAACTGGTCAAGCTATTTACCTAAGTTCTGGCAAGTCGTGCCACCTTCGGAACAGAATAGCCCCGAAGTTACGGATGCTGTGGCGGCAATCGCAGCGACGGTCTAAACATAGACATAGTAAAGCAGCGCAAAGCTCTGCCTTACTATGTTCTTGAGTGAAAAGCTTTTACAGCGCTTTACGCTCAAACCCAAACCAAGAAATTTTAAAAAAGCGGCGCTTTTTTAAAATTTCTTGTATTTCGTATTGATGCTGTACCGCTTTTCATACAGGCGATTGAGAAGTTTAGGATCGATATGCAAGTGGTAGCAAAGCTTTAACCATTGATTGAGTAAAGCATGGCGATATATCCCTCTTTGTCGGAATCGCCGCGCTGACGTAATTACTTGAGCATTAATTAAAACTGGTTTCGCAAATTCACACAGGCGATCGCTAAGCACAGTATCTTCAAAAATATCGAGGTCGGGGACATTGCCAACTTTCTCTAAAAGTTGGCGTTTGATAAATGGACAATGATCAAAATAAACAATTCCCTTTCTCTTAACTCGCACCTGATTGGAATACCAAGAAGTGAAGTGGAGTAGCCAATGGGAAAAGTCAAAACTATGGTGAAATGCTCCCCAACTTGCTCCTGAAGACAAGGCTTGTTCAATTAGCGATCGCACCTTCTTTTCGGGCAGAATCGTGGCGGGATGATGCAACAGGACAACTTCGCCTGTGCTAGCGATCAGACCATCATTGAGTCTCTGAGCGCGATTTAGAGCCAGCGATCGCACTACTTGAACTTGAGGATATGCTGCATATTTCAGTAAAAATGCTTCAGTTTCGTCATCACTCTCACTGACAACAGCAATAATCTCGATTTCGCCTTCTTGAGCAGCTAAGTTTTCTAGAATATTTTCTAGGTATCCATGTCGAATTTCATTAAAACAGGGAAGTATAATTGATAAGCGCATAAATATTTTTTCGTATCATATCAAAATCCAAAATGCAAGAATCAGAATCTCACGCAAACCAAGAACTATTGCAAAATCTCAACTCAGGGATAGATAAGACTTCAGAAGCAAAAGAAAAGGCGGTGATTCTGATTGTTGACGATACTATTTATAACGTGCAACTTCTATCTTTGATGCTAGTCAAACAAGGATTTAGGGTGGAACAAGCCTCGAATGGGTTAAAGGCTCTAGAAATAGTGGAAAATCTATTACCAGACATCATTTTATTAGATATTAAAATGCCTGAAATGAATGGTTATGAGGTCTGTTCTAGGCTGAAGGCTAATTCTGCAACTAGAGATATTCCCGTTATTTTTATTAGCTCTGTGGAAGAAGCTGCGGAAAAGGTGGAAGCTTTTTCAGTGGGCGGTGTAGACTATATCAGTAAGCCATTTCAATTAATTGAAGTCCTCGCCAGAATTGAAACCCATTTACGTCTCTGTTCTTTGCAGAAAAAACTACAGGAACAAAATGAACAATTAATTTTATCCGCAGAGGTTTTATCGCGATCGCTGCGCCAAGAACAGGAACTCAGCCAGATGAAATCCGACTTTATTTCTGTTGTTTCCCATGAGTTCCGTACACCTTTAACCACCATTCAAAGCGCTTCAGAATTACTAGAATATTATGAATGGACTAAAGAAGAACAGACTGAACAATTACATCAAATCCAATCGGAAGTTAAGCATATGACTGACTTAATGGAAGATGTATTATTTTTGAGCCGTACTAATGCCAATAAGTCCAAATTAAACCTTACAAAATTTGATTTAGTTGGCTTTTGTTCGCAAATTTTACGGCAGATGCAGAGAACCTTTGCCAAAAATAATATTCTTGATGCTTGTTTACATATTACATCTACAAATACAGTAATCGAAGATTTACATTTACAAAGCGAAATTGCTCCGGTCATTGTGAAGATGGATGAAAAATTGGTCAGACAAATACTTACTAATCTGCTAACCAATGCTATCAAATATTCTCCGCGTGATAGCACGATCAATTTTAAGTTAATTATTGAGGAGAATCAGGTTACTTTTGCGATCGCTGATCGAGGTATTGGCATTCCTGAAGATGATTTGACGCATTTATTCAGTGCATTTCATCGCGCCAAAAATGTAGGGACTTTACCTGGAACTGGGTTAGGGCTATCAATTGTCAAAAACTGCGTAAATATTCATGAAGGTTCGGTGTCTGTCGATAGCAAGTTAAATGTTGGCACTGAATTTACAGTTGTTTTACCTATTTTTAGTTGATAAGTAAGCTAAGGTTGTTACACCCGCTTCGCGGGCGTAACAACCTTTTGGGTTTTAATTAAGCCCATAAAATCCAGAGATAGTTTGAGAAACGGAGCTCCGCGCCGCTTCCCAATGTAAAACCAAGAGAAACTTTAAAAGCGTTGCAAAGCTACGCTTTTAAAGTTTCTCTTGGTTTGGATTAACGCGTCCAACACTATAAAACCCAGGAATATTTTTGAGCGCCGCTTTGCGGCGCTCAAAAATATTTCTGGACTACTCAAAACCGCAAAAGGCTGTATGTCTTATAATTAAATTTAAATGCTGTAGTAACAATGCTTAACAGTGATTTCATCTGCATACTACAAAGTCCCCCATGAAGAAAATACTTCTTATTGAAGACAACCCCAATGTTCTGCTCAACACCACAAAAATGCTGCAATCCGAAGGATATGTGGTGATCAGTGCAACCAATGGTCGCGATGGGCTGATAATGGCAATGCAATCAATTCCTAGCTTGATTATTTGTGACATTATGATGCCTGAAATAGATGGCTATGGAGTGATTACAGCTTTGAGGGCAAACCCTGCAACTACGGCTATTCCCTTTATGTTTCTTAGCGCTAAATCTGATAAAACTGACTTTCGGCAGGGCATGAATTTAGGCTCAGATGATTATTTGACCAAACCCTTTACCCGAGATGAGCTATTAGGAGCGATCAATGCTCAATTCAAAAAACAAGAAATAATTAATAACTATTACAGGCAAGAACTGGGCAATCTTCGCACTAATATATCTAAGTCTCTGCCCCACCAATTGTTATTTCCTGCGATCGAGGTTATGGGTTTGGCGGATATTTTGGTCAAAAATTATCATGCGATGGAAGCCCACGAAGTACCTGACATTGGTAAGCGTATTCGTAAAGCAGGGCGCGATATGCATGAAATGGTGAAAAAGTTTCTGCTCTATGCGGAGTTAGAGTCAACGGAGAAAGACTCAGAATGGATAGACCAATCTAAAAATAGTAAGTCAACTTTTATTGATATCGAGATTACTAACTGCGCCAAAAAAATTGCTGAGGAACATAATCGTATCTCCGATTTAATAGTTGATATTAAGGATGCTAGTATTCAAATCTCGGATTCCTATTTGAGTATTATCACCAAGGAAATTATTGACAATGCCTTTAAGTTTTCGGCTGAGGGAAGTGAAGTCAAGATACTTGGTAATTGGGAAGACTGTGAGTTTTGTCTAAGTGTGACCGATCACGGACAGGGTTTTTCGTCTGAGCAGCTATCGGGACTCGGAGCCTATATAAAATTTGAAAAGAAATTATATATTCAGCAAGGAACGGGACTTGGCTTGGCGATCGCCAAGCGTTTAATCGAGTTATACGGTGGAAGGTTGGAAATTGTGAGTATTCCTTATGAGGAGACTACTGTAAAAGCATTTCTGCCGCTTGCGAATTGCAACTAGAACAAACCAATAAAAGTCATAAAGGTGTTGCTTCGCAACACCTTTATGACTTTTATTGGTTTGGCTTTGCCATGTGACCACGCAAAAAAGTGATTGCTTCACCTTTGATAAGTACACGATCGCCGCGATCGCAAACTTGGAGTGCGCCAGTACGCGCTGATAGCTGTTTAGCTTTGAGATTGCTTTTGCCAAGACGGTTTGCCCAATAGGGTGTGAGACTGCAATGGGCGGAGCCAGTAACTGGGTCTTCAGGAATTCCTGCTTTTGGAGCAAAAAATCTCGATACAAAGTCATAGGGGTTTTCAGGATCGGCGATCGCGGTAATGATCAAACCCAAACTGTCTAATTGAGAAATTTGTTGAGGTATTGGACAAAATTTTTGAACTGCTGCTTCCGAATCCAGAAGTACGGCGATATAGTCTTGAGCCTTTCCTAAAACCTGATAGGGCAAGTCACTAAATATTTCTCCTAAATATTGCTGCGATCGCATTGAACATTCTTCATAGAAGGCGGCGGGAAAATCCATCACAATCAATTCATCTTCAAAGTTAACGATCAAATCACCACTTAATGTGGAGAAAATAAGCGGCTGATCAAGTGTGATGGCTTCTATCTCTCGCAAATAATGGGCGATCGCTAGGGTGGCATGACCACAGAGCCGCACTTCTTGCGTGGGGGTAAACCATCGCAAATGAAAATAGTTTGGATATTGTGCTGAAGCTAAACGCTTGACAAAAGCAGTTTCCGAAAGATTTATTTCTGCCGCAATCTTTTGCATTTGGCTATCTTCAGGAAATTGCTCAACCATCAAGGTCGCCGCAGGATTACCGCTAAATATTTGATTAGTAAAAGCATCGACAATAGCGATCATTTGCATAATTTAGTACAGCGCTTTGAGCTTAGTTGAAAAAGTTGTTCCGCCCGCGTAGCGGGCGGAACCGTAAGCGGCGCTTTGCGCCGCAGCTCAATTATGGAATCGCAATATCTGCATTGATAACTTTGCCATTGGCGATTCTAAAAAAGTAATCCTTCAATTCGGGAAACTTAGGCGCGATCGCCCCGAAAGTAAAAATTACAAACTTGTCATTTAATCTCTGTAACTTGCTGCTAGCCTGAAACTTAACCTTGCTATTACCAATCTCAAGCGTCGATGCCCATTCAATGACAACCGTTCCCGCATCTTCAGGCACAGGCGATCGCATTTCAAAATCTGCTTGATTTCCATACATTCCCTTAATGATGGTCGCAAAGGTGTCCGCCAAGCGATCGTCAGGAATTACATTGGGCGGTACAAAAATATTCACCGAAATGGTGGCGCGTTCTCCCTGTTCATTCCAAGTCAACAGCAACTCACCAGTTTGGCTACCATCGATCAACTTCCATCCCTTAGGAACTTCCATTGTCACTATTCCTGAAGGGTGCTTGTATTGCGCCAGATCTTTGATTTGTAAATCAGGTAAATTGACAGGCGCTGGTTTTGGAGAAGTTGCGACTGATGCAGAGGCGATCGGCACGGGAACCTCAACCTTAGTAGAGTCGTTCGCTGGCATTGAGAAGTCATTGCCATTATTGCCACAGGCTGTCAGCGAACCAATTGCGATCGCCGCCGCCAAGCTCAATATAAATAGGTTTGACACTTTAGATTTCCAAATTGCCTGTATTAAAACCCAAAAAACTGTGGCGCACGCGCAGCGTGCGCCACAGTTTTTTGGGTTTTAACATTGTGTCGCGAATCTAGCCAAACTGCAATGGCTTGCCCCGCACATCAGGATTAACCTTGCCATTGGCATAGGCAATTTGCCCGCCGACAATGGTCGTATCTGCCCAGCCAGTGAGATCCCACCCTACAAAGGAACTCCAACCACATTTGGTTAGCAAATCCTCATTGCGAACTGGTTTGTAGTTTTGCAAATCAACCAACACCAAGTCAGCATCCCAGCCAACCCGAATTTCACCTTTATTGGCAATTTGATAAGCCTTCGCCACATTGCCACTCATCCACTGGCTGACTTGATGCACCGTGCAACGCCCTTTCATCGCTTCCGTCAACATCAGCGCTAGAGAAGTCTCCACCCCTGGCATTCCCGATGGCACATTGACAGGCTCTAGCAAAACCGTATCTTTAGAAGACTTTTCCGACTGGTTAGCTTGCATATCTTCATTAGCGGCTAGTCCTTTTTCCGCTAAGGTATGGGGCGCGTGATCGGTGGCAATGAAGTCGATTACGCCATCTAGCAAGGCTTGCCAAAGGATTTCTTGATCATGGGGCGATCGCAGGGGGGGATTCATTTGCGCGAGGGAGCCAATTTTTTCGTAAGCACTGATATTCATCAATAAATGCTGCGGTGTCACCTCGGCTGTGACCCACTCTGGTTTATCTTGTCGCAAAAATTCCGCCTCTTCACCTGTGGACATATGCAGGATGTGCAAACGGCGCTGATATTTTTTAGAAAGCTTCACCGCTCGTTGCGTGGCATTGAGCGCCGCTTGATTGTCTTGAATCAGTGAATGTTTGGCGGGAATCTTGCTGTCGGCAAATTCGATCCGCCGTTGGGCAATTCTGGCTTGATCTTCAGCGTGAACAGCAATCAGGCGATCGCCCTGCGAAAAAATCTTATCTAACAGATCCTCTTGATCGATCAACAGATCACCATGCATCGATCCCATAAATATTTTGATGCCACAAGTCGGATTTGCCGTAAGTAAATCTGGCAAAACTTCACCCGTTGCCCCAATAAAAAAGCCGTAATTAACCACGCACTTAATAGCCGCCCGACTCAGTTTGTCATCTAGTGCCGCCTGTGTAATCGTCAACGGACGAGTATTCGGCATTTCTAAAAAGCTAGTCACACCACCCTTCGCACAAGCATGACTCGCCGATCGCAAATCCTCTTTATGCTCCAGCCCTGGTTCCCGAAAATGCACCTGCGGATCAATCACACCCGCTAGCAAGGTCAAGCCTTGAGCTTCGATGATTTCTAAAGGCTGATCTAGATCTGCGGAATTGAGAGATGGGGCGATCGCGGCAATTTTGCCATGCTGGATATAAACATCACCCAGTAGAGTTTGGCGATCGGGCAGAATAATCGTGCTTTGTCTAATTAATATGCTCAAAATAGAACTCTTTCAAGTATTGTGAGTTTCATTCTACCTAAGCATAATTAAATATAAAACCCAGAGCCAAAACCTGTGGCGAACGCGCAGCATTCGCCACAGGTTTTGGCTCTGGGTTTTAATGCCCCAACAATTAGCGGTGCGAAGCAACGCTTTCAAAATTATTCTTGGTTTAGTCAAATCAACTTAGTTAAATCATCGATTTCAAAATATTGATGAAACTTGGTAGTTACCTGCAAAACCGACGATCGCCCTCCATCGGCTTGTCTTTTCTTTTTCACAAATCCCTGCTCGACTAACTCTTGAACGTGCTGATAAGCCCCCGCCCCGCGTAACTCGATCAACTCCGACTGCACGATATTTTTTTTGAGGGCGATCGCCGCCAACGTTCTCAAAGCACCGCGCCCCAGATCTACAGGAATTAATTTTTGGATCAAGTCCGTAAACTCAGATCGCAGCCGCAGCGCAAATCCATTGTCCATTTCCACAATTTCGAGAGCGCTATCACGATGAGCATATTCCGAAATCAAGTCAATCAACCCTATTTCTGCTTCTTCAATTTCGCATCCTAGTGTCTCTGCGATCGCCACCAAATTCATCGGCTGCCCCTTGAGGTACAAAACCGCTTCTACTTTTTGCTTGAGAGAGTTGGCGATCGGTGATTCTGACGGCTCAAACCCTTCCATAGATAAAGATAGTGGCTCAGGCACCAAGTTTTCTTCACTACCTAATATGTCTGAATCTACAGGATTGATGGGTTGTTCAAAAGGCAATACGTTCGTCATGCTAAGATTTTAACCGAGTATTGGCGGCGCGTAGCGCCACTTTCACGCTCTTTTTATACTCTCAAACCCAAAAAATCACAAGCTGAGAATTCCTATGCCAAGCAGCATGATGTACTACGAAGACACTTATGTGGTGTTGCCTCCAAGTATGCAAGAGCAGTTTGTCACTCAGCCAGAATTAGAGAATATTTTGCATGATCTGCTGGTGGAAATTCCACCCCAAGATTTACCCACCGATTTAAAAAATCTCGCCACAATTGATGAGCAAATTCAACGACTGATTAAAACTGCTTGCGATCTTGACTGTGGCGATCGCGGCACATGGCAATGGTACGTTGTTCGTCTGGATAAGTAACCAAAATTGGCGCGGCGGATCAGCGCCAATTTTGGTTATTGTGGAACATCAAGTAATCAACGTGAGAATTCTATGGCTTACAGTAATTTCACTCTGAGACAAGTCGAAAAAGATTTTCACTTACAAATTGAGGAACAAATTGATCTATTCGCTCACATCAATGCGATCGCCCCTAGTGACGAAATCAAAAAGCTATTAGCTGAAAATGTTCCTCTTGCCTTGGCAATTAATACTGAAAAAGCACGATCCGAATTTCTGATTGCTCCTACTTTGTTAGAACTAAGAAGGCGATCGCCTGTTCCGATTAGCCTATTTTCTGGCACAGAATTTAACGTCAGCCCCGAACAAGGATTAACGGGCTATTGCGACTATTTAATCAGCTTATCCAAGCAACAACTAAGGATTAGCGCCCCTGTGATCGCGATCGTCGAGGCAAAAAATGAAGATATCAAATCTGGCTTAGGACAATGTATTGCGGAAATGGTTGCGGCTCAGTTATTTAACGAAGTAGAAAACAACGTTATTACCTCAATTTACGGCATTGTCACCACTGGAGAAATCTGGAAGTTTCTCCAAATAACTAAGCAAACAGTATTGATCGATTTGACTGATTACTACATCACTAATATTGGCAAAATTCTTGGTATTCTGCTCTCTTTCGTGACTAAGTAGCTGGACACAAGAAAAAGCAGTGCGCGGTGAAGCCGCGCACTGCTTTTTCTTAAATGGTAAGAGAGTAATCATAACTAAAATTACACCGACACTTATGTCAATAGACTGATTATGCAAGAGCCTAGACAGATTCGAGACCGCTTGCGTTAAGATTAGTTAATTAAATCATCCGTTCTTGGCTAAATCATCTAGGGACATTCCTACAAAAGGAGCAGTAGTAGTGAAGAGCAATAATAATAAAAACGATAATAATAAGAAGTGGAAAAATTTTGTTTTGTACGCACTGCTTGGCATTGTTGTCATTACATTAGGTGCAACCCTGCTGGATAGTCAGCCTGCAACCCAAGTCGAGTGGCGCTACAGCAAGCTAATTGAAGAAGTGCGGAAAAAGCCCTCTGGCGTTTCCAGAATCACCCTTAGCCCTGATCGCACTTCTGCTGAAGCGACTGTACCTGGGGGACCCGAAGGTAAGCGCAAGGTTCGGGTTAACCTTCCTAATGATCCTGATTTCATCAAAACTCTCAGAGAAAACAACGTTGAGCTAGACGTTGCTCCCCGTCGTACTGATGGCGCATTGATCCAAACCTTGAGCAGTTTAGTTTTGCCAATTCTGCTGATTGTCGGACTATTCTTCCTACTACGTCGCGCTCAGTCTGGACCAGGCAACCAAGCCATGAACTTTGGCAAATCCCGCGCCCGTGTGCAAATGGAACCTCAAACCCAAGTCACCTTCACAGATGTGGCAGGGATTGAACAAGCTAAGTTTGAACTTACCGAAGTCGTAGACTTCCTTAAAAATCCTGATCGTTTCACAGCCGTAGGAGCCAAAATTCCTAAGGGTGTGCTGCTAGTCGGACCTCCCGGAACTGGTAAAACTCTCCTAGCCCGCGCCGTTGCAGGAGAAGCAGGTGTGCCATTCTTTAGCATTTCTGGTTCTGAATTTGTAGAAATGTTCGTTGGTGTCGGTGCATCTCGCGTGCGCGACCTTTTCGAGCAAGCCAAGACTAACGCTCCCTGTATCGTCTTTATTGATGAAATTGATGCGGTGGGTCGTCAACGTGGCGCTGGCTTGGGTGGTGGTAACGATGAGCGAGAACAAACTCTTAACCAATTGCTAACCGAAATGGATGGTTTTGAAGGCAACACAGGGATCATCATTGTGGCAGCGACTAACCGTCCTGATGTCCTTGATGCAGCACTTCTTCGTCCAGGTCGTTTTGATCGCCAAGTTGTCGTCGATCGCCCTGACTTTGCAGGTCGTCTGGAAATTCTCGGAGTCCATGCGCGCGGCAAGACCCTATCTAAGGATGTCGATCTCGAAAAGATTGCTCGCCGTACCCCAGGATTTACAGGCGCAGATCTCTCCAATTTGCTCAATGAAGCTGCAATTCTCGCTGCTCGCCGCAATTTGACCGAAATCTCGATGGATGAAATCAATGATGCAGTTGATCGCGTCTTGGTTGGTCCCGAAAAGAAAGATCGGGTTATGAGCGAAAAGCGGAAAGAGTTAGTTGCATACCATGAAGCGGGTCATGCCCTTGTTGGTGCATTGATGCCTGACTATGATGCCATTCAAAAAGTGACGATCATTCCTCGTGGTCGTGCTGGTGGTTTGACATGGTTCTTGCCTACCGAAGAGAGAATGCAGAGCCGCACCTATCTCCAAAACCAAATGGCGGTTGCCCTTGGTGGTCGTATTGCTGAAGAAATTGTCTTTGGTGATGAAGAAGTTACTACAGGTGCTTCCAGCGATTTGCAACAAGTCGCCTCGATCGCTCGCCAAATGGTGATGCGTTTCGGTATGAGTGAGAAGCTTGGTCCTGTCGCCCTTGGTCGCTCTAATGGCAATATGTTCCTTGGGCGTGACATCGCGGCTGAGCGCGACTTCTCTGAAGAAACTGCGGCAACAATTGATGAAGAAGTTGGTATTTTAGTTGCTGATGCTTACCGCCGTGCTAAGCAATTGCTGATCGATAATCGTCATGTACTGGATAAGATTGCCCATGACCTAGTTGAGCGCGAGACTGTTGATGCTGAAGAGCTACAACAGATCCTCGAAACCAGCGAATTGAGATTAGCTGCTGCCTTGTAATTTAGTTTGTTCTGCCCGCTACGCGGGCAGAACAAACTTTAATAAAACAAAAAGAGTGGCGGTGCAAAGCACCGCCACTCTTTTTTATTTGATTAGAGTTGATCCAAAAGTCCTAATCATCGGCAAAGTATCAGTGAACCAGCCTAAACTTAGTCCTGTGCCTGCAATTAGAGTTAAGACAAAAAAATTCCAACCCCGGTTATTCATAAAAGCTCTTAACTCATTGCGGGCGACATACATCAAGAAAGCCCAAATTACACTAATTCCTAGGGACAGTAAAAATTGATCCTTGCGTAGAAACACGAATACTACTGCGGCGATCGCCCAAACAATTGAGAATAGCCATTCCATGCCAAAGGCGATCGCTCCCACGGGAATCCAAATTCGCCAATCGGCTTTGTGAATGGAAAGCAACCATCCATAAGCAATGTAGCCAACTAAGACAAGCAATAAAGATAATATCGGTAGCTTTTGGACTGTACGCATATTTTTTATCTCCTCATAACATCCTAAAAATACATGGCGGCGCGAAGCGCCGCCATGTATTGTTTTACAAGTTAACTTCTCCTAATCCTTGGCGTAAAATTTGCGGATGAAGATCGTTGGTTAGGTCGAGAATTGTGGATACTTCATAGGTGACATCAGAACCATCATCAACAATCAGGTCAACTAACTTAGAGAAGCGATCAAATAGTTCTATTTTGGGTAATTCGCAAACATTACGCTGTTTTCCATTTTTAATCTGATTGCTAAAATCTGCATCATCAAGATCGTCTTCCGTCAGATTTGCCGACGTGGAGATAATGGGATTTCCTAATAATTCAATGATTGTCTGAGATACTAGATGATTAGGAACTCGAATCCCTGTAGTTTTGCGCTTGGGATTTAATACCAACTTTGGTACAAGCTTGGTCGCTGGCAAAATGAAGGTGAAAGGACCTGGCACAAGACTTTTCATGACGCGATAGTTGGCATTAGAGACAGTTGCATACTCAGAAATATTAGAGAGTGATGAGCATAAAAATGTCAATGGCTTGTCATTTGACATCTGCTTGAGTTTACGAACCTTCTCTATGGCGGACTTGGACATCAGATCACAGCCGATCGCATAGACCGTATCAGTGGGATAGAGCATGATCGCGCCATCACGCAAAGCCGTTACGATTTGGGCGATCGTCCTTTGTTGCGGGCTTTCTGGATGCAGTCTGTGAATAGTTGCCATAGTTGTTACTTGCGATAATTTTGTAGAGAAAGCATACGCAGCGTGCTTTCTCTACAGGTATTCTCTGTTGATTAGAGGTTGTAGCACTTCAGGAATTAAAATGCGTCCATCAGGCTGTTGATAGTTTTCCAGAATTGCAGTCATTGTCCGACCGACCGCCAATCCTGAACCATTGAGAGTATGCAAAAATTCGGTTCCCTTTTTGCCTTTACTCTTAAAGCGAATATTGGCACGACGCGCTTGGAAGTCATGGAAGTTGGAACAGCTCGAAATTTCGCGATAGGTATTAGCGGAGGGTAGCCAAACTTCGAGGTCATAGCATTTGGCGGCACTGAAGCCGATGTCGCCTGTGCATAGTTCCATCACACGATAGGGAAGTTTCAATGCTTGCAAAATTGATTCGGCATCACGGACTAGTTTTTCATGCTCTTCCGCCGAGTTTTCGGGACGTACAAACTTAACTAGTTCTACTTTGTTGAACTGATGTAAACGGATAAGTCCTCTAGTATCACGACCGTAGCTACCCGCTTCTCGGCGAAAGCAAGGCGTATAGGCACAATGATGAACTGGCAAATTCTCTTCATCAAAGATTTCATCACGATAGAGATTGGTAACAGGAACTTCCGCCGTGGGAATCAACCACAGATCATCTTCTGCACATTTAAATAAATCTTCGGCAAATTTAGGTAACTGCCCTGTGCCTGTCATGCTGTCAGTATTGACCAAAAGCGGCGGCGCGACTTCGACGTAACCATTTGCCGTGTGAGTATTCAGCATCAACTGAATTAAAGCGCGTTCGAGGGCTGCGCCTGCACCAATTAGGTTTACAAATCTTGCCTGAGAGATTTTAACAGCACGTTCAAAATTAAGAATCCCTAATTTTTCGCCAATTTCCCAATGGGGCAGAATATCGGTGCGGGTAGTTTTATATTGATCCCCCCAGCGCCGCAATTCGATATTTTCGTTCTCATTTGCGCCAATGGGTGTGGTTTCACTGGGTAAGTTTGGCAATGTCATTAAAATGGCGTTGCTTTCTTCTCGTAAAGATTTTTCCGTGGGTTCCAGTTCTGCCAGCAGTTGTTTAAGTTCAGGCGATCGCGCTTTCAGTGCTTGGATTTCTGACTCAGGCGCACCAGCTTTCATCTTGATGCCAACTTGTTTGCCGATTTCATTGCTTTCCGCTTGCAACTGCGATCGCCTAGTTTCTAGATTCCGAACTTCCTGCTCTAGTTCGACTAATCTGCTAATGTCGTAACCTTTGCCTCGAGTGTTGAGGCGAGCTTGTACCTGTTCGGGCTGCGATCGCACGAGCTTGATGTCTAACACGGACTTATATTTAACCTAAACGTATGCAAAGGATCATACAGCGCTTTGCGCTTTCCTAAAACCCAAGAAGCGAATGGCGGCGCATTGCGCCGCCATTCGCTTCTGTAACCAAAAGGCTGGCTACGCCAGCCTTTTGAAAATCGAAAAAAGCGGCGCATTGCGCCGCTTTTTTGGGTGAGCGTCAAGCACTCTTAAAAATTATGTTCCTTCAGTCCAAGAATTGAGGTAATGAACTTGCTCAGGAGTCAAGGTGTCAATGGTGATACCCATCGCTTGCAACTTCAAGCGAGCAATTTCTTGGTCAATATCCTTAGGAATTGGCACAACACCCGCAGGTAAATTACCCTTGTTTTTAACAAGGAATTCACAGGCGAGGGCTTGGTTGGCAAAGCTCATGTCCATGACACTAGCAGGATGTCCTTCTGCCGCTGCCAAGTTGACAAGGCGACCTTCACCGATGACGATGATTGATTTGCCAGACTTAAGTTGATACTCCTGAGTGAAGTTACGCACAAAACTTGCGGATTCGGTGAGGTTGTTTAGAGCAACTAGGTCGATTTCTAGGTCGAAGTGACCAGAGTTAGCAACGATCGCGCCATCTTTCATGGTTTCAAAATGTTCATGACGGATAACGTGCTTGTTGCCAGTAACCGTGATGAAGATATCGCCAATTTTGGCTGCTTCGGTCATGGTGGTCACGGTGAAGCCATCCATCGCCGCTTCGATCGCCGCGACAGGATTGATTTCGGTAACAACTACGTTTGCACCCATACCACGGGCGCGAAGGGCAACACCCTTACCACACCAGCCGTAACCTGCGACAACGATTACCTTGCCAGCCAACAAAATGTTGGTAGCGCGGATGATGCCATCGAGGGTGGATTGACCAGTACCGTAACGGTTGTCAAAGAAGTGCTTGGTTTCGGCGTCATTAACTGCGATTGCAGGGAAGGTCAACTTGCCATCTCTAAACATGGCATTGAGACGCACGATACCTGTGGTGGTTTCTTCGGTTGTACCAATGATTTCGGAAAGTTGATCGGCGTGATGTAGCACTAAGTTTGTGGTGACATCGCTACCATCGTCAACAATGATATTCGGGCGGTGAGCCAATGCCATTTCGACATGGCGGTGATATGTGTCGTTGTCTTCCCCCTTAATTGCATATACAGAAATTCCGTGGTCGTAAACAAGAGACGCAGCCACGTCATCTTGAGTAGAAAGTGGGTTGCTGGCAATTAATACGGCATCTGCACCTGCGGCTTTGAGGGCGATCGCGAGGTTAGCGGTTTCGGTGGTGACGTGGCAGCAAGCGGCAATGCGAATGCCTGCGAGGGGTTTTTCTGCTGCAAAGCGATCGCGAATCTGACGCAATACGGGCATTTCGCGGCTAGCCCATTCGATGCGTTGTTTGCCCAAGGGCGCAAGACTGATGTCCTTAATTTCGTACTTAACAGATACGGTTTCAGGTGCAATTGTTGTGGTCATGTATAAGTCTAATTTTTTACAAAATTTAACTTAATTATATGCCACTAGTTTCTATTTGCGGTTGCTACCCCAGCAATTCTTTTATGGAAGGTTGTGGTGTCGGCGCGAAGCACCAACACCACAACACCCAGAGAAATTTTTAGAAGCGGCGCGGAGCGCCGCTTCTAAAAATTTCTCTGGGTTTAA